>JAFQJX010000179.1 GCA_017397205.1 Clostridia bacterium
CAGAGTCGTACCCATGGGTACCTCAACAAGACCCGTATTCTCAATCTTGCCGCCGAGAGCAAACACCTTGGTGCCCTTGGAGCGCTCGGTGCCGACACCGTTAAACCAGTCGGCGCCCTTGATGATAATCTGAGGAATGTTGGCGTAGGTTTCTACATTATTAATAATGGTGGGCTGTCCGAACAGACCCTTGACTGCGGGGAAAGGAGGACGGGGGCGGGGCTCACCGCGGTTGCCCTCAATAGAGGTCAGAAGAGCCGTTTCCTCACCGCAAACGAACGCGCCGGCACCAAGACGGATATGTACGTCAAAGTTAAAGCCGGTGCCGAAAATGTTCTTGCCAAGCACGCCGTAGGCGCGTGCCTGCTCAAGAGCAACCTCAAGTCTATGTACGGCGATAGGATACTCTGCACGCACATAAATATAGCCCTCGTCAGCGCCGATTGCATAACCGGCGATTGCCATTGCCTCAAGCACGGCGTGGGGGTCACCCTCAAGGATAGAACGGTCCATAAATGCGCCGGGGTCGCCCTCGTCGCCGTTACAAACCACGTACTTCTTATCGGACACGGAGTTTGCGGCAAACTGCCACTTTCTGCCCGTGGGGAATCCGCCGCCGCCACGGCCACGGAGCCCGGATGCCAAAATAGTGTCAATGACCTCCTGGGAGGACATTTCGGTCAGCACCTTCTCAAGTGCGAGATAACCGTCGGTGCCGATATACTCGTCAATGTTCTCAGGATTGATAAAGCCGCAGTTGCGCAGAGAAAGACGCATTTGCTTGCGGTAGAAATTCGTGTCACTGAGAGGTGCAACCTGTCCGTCCTCGCGCAGGGTTTCCTGGTAGACGAGGTGCTTGACAACGTTGCCCTTCACCAGATGCTCCGTCACGATTTCGTGAATCTCATCTGCCTCCACGCGGGAGTAGAAGGTACCCTCGGGATAAACAATCATAATGGGACCGAGTGCGCACAGACCGAAGCAACCGGTCTGAATCACCTGTACCTGGTCCTCGATGCCGTTTGCCTTCAGCTCTTCCTCAAGCATCGCACGCAGACGGGGGCTTCCGGAAGAGGTACAGCCGGTACCGCCGCACACCAGCACGTGGTAGCGGTAATTATCCTTTGCAGGATTGCCGTGACGCACGGTCAACTTTTCGTGTTGCTCGGCACGGATTGAATTCAATTCTTCAATTGTTTTCAAAATAGCAATTCCTTTCAATCAATTTCTTAAAATCTTAGAGGTCCTTGTACTTTTCCAGAATGCCCTTCATATCGGCAACTGTCAGACGGCCGTAAACCTCGTCGTTGATAGTGAGTACGGGTGCCAGACCGCAAGCGCCGATGCAGCGGGTCGCTTCAAGACTGTACTTGCCGTCGGGGGTGGTGGTGCCTTCCTCAACGCCAAGAATCTCCTTGACCTTGTTGAAGATATCGCCCGAGCCCTTTACGTAGCAAGCGGTTCCAAGACAGATTGCAACGGCAACTCTGCCCTTCGGGTTGAGTGCAAACTGGGAGTAGAAGGTGGAAATACCGAATACCTCAGCAACGGGTACGTCCAGCCCTACTGCGATTCTCTTCTGCACCTCGATGGGGAGATAGCCGTAAATACCCTGTGCGCCCTGAAGCACACGCATGGTAGCACCCTCCTCACCCTTGTGAAGCGCAATCAGTTCATCCAGCTGCTTTTCCTGCTCAGCAGTTCCATTGAAGGAAACCGTGGTCAGATTCTTTTTCATTCTTGATATGCCTCCTTGGATTTTTTGACACTTTATTTGGCTCAAAGTCTCATACGGATTTATTATACAACAAAAATTTAACAATGTAAATATTTAAGTTACATATTTTTTTATTTTTACGCTGACTTTTTTGTGCAAAGTATTCGTGAAATCAACTGATTTGGAAAAAACTTGAAGCGCTGCCCCTTTTTTTGAAATTTCCCTTGATTTTCGCGCGTCGTTGTGCTATCTTTAACAGGAATAAATCCTTTTGGAGGACGAAGCATGTATTACGTTGAAAAAGAACGCAAGCTTGAGGTCAACGATTCCTACGAGGTCATCGTGGTCGGTAGCGGCCCTGCGGGCATCGGTGCCGCCGTTGCTGCCGGCAGAATGGGCGCCAAGGTGCTGCTCGTGGAGGCCACCAACGCCGTCGGCGGTATTGCCACAACGGGAATGATGAGCCATTTCACCGGCTCCTGCGGAAGCAAAATTTATTGGGAAATTCTTAACCGCCAGGCAGAGAAGAACTTTTTCCCGACTGAGAGTCTTGTTTCCATTGACCCCGAAATGCTGAAAAATACATACTACGAGATGCTGGAGGAGGCAGGCGTTGACGTCCTGCTTTACACCATCGTCTGTGATGCGATTATGGAGGGCGACAAGCTCGTCGGCATCATCACGCAGAACAAGTGCGCCCGTATGGCTTATATGGCTAAGGTTGTCGTTGATGCCAGCGGCGACGGTGACGTTGCGTACCATGCAGGTGCCGCCTTTACGCTCGGCCGTGAAGCCGACCATAAGATGCAGCCCGCAACCCTGATGTTCAAGGTGGGCGGCGTAGATATGGAAAACGCCATCTTCCCCTCCTCCTTTGAGCATACGATTGAGGTCCCCAAGGGCGAAATTCAAGCGCTCGCAAGAGAGCATCTTCCCGCCCCCGCAGGTCACTGCCTGCTGTATAAGTCCACCATTCCCGGTATCGTCACCGTCAACATGACGAATATCATTGGCGTTGACGGCACCAAGGCAGAGGACCTCACCCGCGCTGAGCTGGAATGCCGCAAGCAGATTGAGCCCATCGTCGCCTTCCTGCGTGAATTTGCTCCCGGCTACGAAAACTGCTACGTGATTGGTGCGGCAAGCTTGATCGGCATCCGCGAAACCCGTCACTTCCACGGCGTGAAAACCATCAACGAAAACGATATTTACGAGGCACGCCAGTTTGAGGACGCCGTCGTGTACGACGCATTCTTCAACTTTGACGTTCACAACATCACGGGCTCCGGTCTTGACAAAACGGGCAGCCAGAGGGAATTCAAGCAGACCAAGGGCTACACCATTCCCTACGGATGCCTCGTCCCCGAAAAGATTGACGGTCTCGTGCTTTCCGGCCGCAATATCTCCGGCACCCATATTGCACACTCCAATTTCCGCGCGATGCCCATCTGCGTTGGCATCGGTGTAGCGGGCGGCATTGCCGCTGCCCTCGCTGCAAAGCGCGGCTGCGAGGTGCGTGAGCTGACCGCCGCTGACATTCAGCCCCATCTCTGATTTTCATATAGCAAAAGGCGTTCGCCCTGTGGCGAACGCCTTTTCTTTTGTTGTAATATGGACTTTTATTGATGCTCCTTCATTTTTGAGAGCATCTCTGCCGTGGCATCCAGATAATCGTTCTCCATCAGCTCGATGATGCCCTTGTCGCAGAGGGCGGGCAGACGGGGGTCAATGGGAATCTGCGCAAGGACGGGCAGATGCTGCTCCATTGCCACCTTTGCAATATGGGACTCTCCGTAAACGGAGATTTTTTTGCCGCAGTCGGGGCAAACGAGATAGCTGTAATTCTCAATCAGGCCGAGAACGGGAATGTTCATCATTCTTGCCATCTTGACTGCCTTGGTAACAATCATGGAAACAAGCTCCTGAGGGCTTGTCACAATGAGAATGCCGTCCACGGGCAAGCTCTGGAAGACCGTCAGGGGGACGTCGCCCGTTCCGGGAGGCATATCCACAAACATATAGTCCACCTCGTTCCAGGCGGTGTCCGTCCAGAACTGCTTGACAGCGCCCGAAATCATGGAGCCGCGCCATACGACGGGCGCCTCGGGGTCCTCAAGAAGAAGGTTGACACTCATCAGCTCAATCCCCGTCTTGGTCATGGGGGGGAGCATCAGTCCCTCGGCATTTCCCTCCACTCTCCTATCGTCCATTCCGAAAATCTTCGGGATAGAGGGACCCGTCACGTCGGCATCCAGAATCGCAGTCTGGAAGCCGCGGCGCTGCATAGATACGGCGAGCATGGAGGTGACGAGGGATTTTCCGACGCCTCCCTTTCCCGATACGACGCCAATTACGCGCTTGACGTGGCTGAAATGGTTTTGCGGCTCAATCAGCGAGGGGTGTTCCCCGGCTGAGGAGCATTTGCTTGCGCAGTTGGCGCAATCATGGGTACATTCTGACATTTTATATCTCCTTTACAAACAAGCGACGTGAAGCTTCCCGTCCACAACGGTAAGAGAAGCACGGGTGATGCGGCTTTGATAGTTGGCGATCATCTGGCTTGCAAGCTCGTCCTCAACGTGCTTTTCCAGATAACGACGCATATTCCGCGCGCCGTACTTGGCGGAATAGGACTCCTTGGCAATCAGGGCGGCGGCGGGCTGCGTATAGGTGAACTCTACCCCCTTGTCCGCGAGGACCGTCTTAATATCGCCGAGCATAATCTCTGCAATTTTGATAAAATCCTCGTGTGTGAGGGGCTGGAAGGTGATAATCTCACTCACGCGATTGAGAAATTCCGGGCGCAAGAAGGTAAGCAGGGCTCGCTCGGTGCGCTCCTTGTCCTGGGTATGGCTGTCGGAGGAGAAGCCCGTAATGGCGCTTCCCTTTTCGGAGCCCGCGTTGGTGGTCATGACAATGATCGTATTTTCAAAATTGACGACACGTCCGGAGGCATCCGTAATTCTGCCATCGTCCAGCACCTGAAGCAAAACGTTCAGGACGTCGGGGTGTGCCTTTTCAATTTCGTCAAACAAAATAACGGAATAGGGGTGGCGGCGCACCTTTTCGGTGAGCTGTCCTGCCTCCTCGTAGCCAACGTATCCTGGGGGCGCACCAATGATGCGGGAGACGGAATGCTTTTCCATAAACTCGCTCATATCCAGGCGGATCAGCATATCGGGCTGCTTGAACAAATCCTCGGCAAGCACCTTGACGAGTTCGGTTTTACCGACGCCCGTGGGTCCTGCAAAAATCATGGAAACAGGACTCTTGCGGACGGAAACGCCCGCACGCTTGCGTTTGATGGCACGCACAACGGCGCTGACCGCCTCCTGCTGTCCGACGATGCGGCGGCGGATGCGCTCCTCCAGCTTGTCAAGCTGCTCAAACTCCTGCTCCTTGATGTCGGAGGCAGGAATCCCCGTCCAGATTTCAATGACGCGCGCCAGATCCTCCAGCGTCACCTCAAGGGCGGCACATTCCTTCTCCAGCACGGAAAGCCGCTCCTCTGCCTGAGATTGCTCGGTTTTCAGGGTGGCAATCTCGCGGAACAGCCCCTCCTTTTCCCCCTCCTCTGCCTTTTCAAGCTTTTCCTCGAGCAGAATCATCTGCCCGCGCATCTCCTCAAGGGCTTCGCTGAGGGTAAGATACTCACTCATGCAATCGGCACTGAGAGCAACGTGGGACGCCGCCTCGTCAAGTAGGTCAATTGCCTTGTCGGGCAGGAATCGGTCGCTGATATACCGCTCGGACAGGCGCACAGCGGCGCTGATAATGGCGTCGGGAATACGGACACGGTGGAAGTTTTCGTAGTAGTACTTGATGCCCGCAAGCATTTCCTCCGTCTCGGCAACCGTGGGCTCGTTGACCATAACGGGCTGAAAGCGCCGTTCAAGTGCGCTGTCCTTTTCAATGTACTTGCGGTATTCCTTCAGGGTCGTTGCACCGATCACCTGAATTTCTCCGCGCGAAAGCGCGGGCTTGAGCATATTTGCGGCGCTCATGGAGCCCTCTGCACCGCCCGCACCTACGATATTATGAACCTCGTCAATGACGAGAATGATATTGCCGAGCGCCTTAACCTCGTTAATCAGCCCGAGAATACGGGACTCAAACTGTCCGCGGAACTGCGTCCCTGCCACAAGAGCGGTCAGGTCAACCAGGTAAATCTCCTTGTCGCGCAGCTTTGCGGGGACCTCGCCTCTCGCAATACGAATGGCAAGCGCCTCTGCAATCGCGGTTTTGCCGACACCCGGCTCACCAATCAG
>JAFQJX010000180.1 GCA_017397205.1 Clostridia bacterium
CACGCACCGCAGGTGCCATATCACGCCGACTTCGTCGGCTATATCACGTCGGCTCTGCCGTCTATATCACGCACCGCAGGTGCCATATCACGCCGACTTCGTCGGCTATATCACGTCGGCTCTGCCGTCTATATCACGCACCGCAGGCGCCATATCACGCCGACTCTGTCGGCTATATCACGTCGGCTCTGCCGTCTATATCTCGCGCCGCAAGGTGCATATCTCGCTCCGCGAGTGTTGCACGTTTGCAAAGAAAGCATTTCACGCCCGTGCGCGCGTGAGCGCGCGCTTATGCAGCGCGCGTTTTTATTTTAGGTAGACGGAGGGGCTTTTTTCTTTTCGGAAAAATTGCAAAAAGGGTTTACATCCTCCCCCGCGTGTGCTACAATGCAACTGTAAAATGCCTATCCGCAGGAGGATTTTTTATGAAGCATTACGACGTCATCGTGGTCGGCGGCGGCCCCGCAGGTGTCTGCGCCGCCATTTCCAGCGCCCGCATGGGGAAAAAGACACTCATCGTTGAGGCGACCAACGCCCTCGGCGGTGCCATGAACAATATGCTGGTGCTGCCCTTTATGCCCTACTGGACCCCCGTCGATGAGATGCACAAGAATCCCATCCGTCTGGTGCGCGGTATCTTTGAGGAAATCACGCTCCGTCACAGGGATATGGTACGCGAGCTGGAGGGGGAGGGCGCCTTCTACGACCGCATTCCCATGGACTATTTCAATGAGGAATATATCAAAATCATTCTCGCGCGCATGGTAAGCGAGGCAGGGGCAGAGGTACTGTACCACGCCAAGCTCGTTTCCGCAGAAGCAGAGGATAAGACGGTCAAGAGCATCACGGTTGCCGTTGTCGGCGGCACCGTCACACTGACCGCGGATTGCTTCATTGACTGTACCGGTGACGCAGAGCTTGCCTACCTTGCGGGCTTTGAAACCGTGCTGGGCCGCCCCGTTGACCACCTGTGCCAGCCCATGACGCTGTGCTTCCGTCTTGCCAATGTGGACCGCGGCGTGTTCTATCAGAACATGAAGGAAACGCAGCAGCTGTACCGCGAGGCAAAGGCACGCGGCGAGATTGACAACCCGCGCGAGAACATTCTTGCATTCTCAAGCGTCGCCCCGGGTGTCCTGCACCTGAACACCACCCGCATCATCAAGCACAACCCCACCGACCCGTTTGACCTCTCCCATGCAGAGACGGAGGTGCGCGAGCAGGTCTATCAGATGTTCCGCTTCCTGCGCAAGTACGCGCGCGGCTGTGAAAACGCCATTCTGCTGTCCAGCGCCGCCCATATCGGTGTGCGCGAGTCCCGTATGATTGTGGGCGAATACACGCTGACCAAGGACGATCTGCTTGCCAACCGCAAGTTTGACGACGGCATTGCCGCCTGCAACTACGATATTGATATTCACAATCCCGAGGGCTCGGGCACCTCTCATTACTTCTTCCCGCCCTACGAGTATTACACCATTCCGTGGCGCACGCTCGTTCCCAAGGGGAGCCAGAATCTCCTCGTTGCAGGGCGCTGCATCTCCTCCGACCATGATGCGCAGGCATCCTACCGCGTCATTCCCTTCGCCGCGGCTCTGGGTGAGGCGGCAGGCGTTGGCGCCGCCGTCGCCCTGAACAACGGCACCGCCGTCAAGGACGCGCCCGTGGAGCAGATTCTCTGTCAGCTGCGCGCGCAGGGCGCCTTCATTGAAAAGGAACTGCCTCCGAGAGAGCAGCAGTAACGCGCTTCTGTCAAGGCGGAGCCGAAAAAACGATAAAAACAAGGAGTATATTCCTATGATGACCCATGAGTTGCACGTGGCAGGGCTGGTCCGTCACCTCCCCCTTTGCCCCATTTCCCCCACGCTTTACATAGGCGCGTTCGTCATGTTCGGTGACACCGAGCTGACCGAGGCGTGCGCCGCCGCCCTCCTGGAAAGGGCGCCCGAGGACTTTGACGTCATGATTACGGCGGAATCCAAGGGCATTCCCCTGATTTGCGCCATGTCCCGTCAGAAGGGGCAGAACCGCTACGTGCTGGCGCGCAAGTCCGTCAAGCTGTATATGAAGGACGTGGTGCAGTTTGAGGTGCAGTCCATCACCACCGCCGCCCGTCAGACCCTGTATCTGGACGGTGCCGATGCGGAGTATCTCAAGGGCAAGCGCGTGCTGATTGTGGACGACGTCATTTCCACGGGTGCCTCCCTTGAGGCGCTGGAGCACATTGTCACCGAAAGCGGTGGCGAGGTCGTCGGCCGTATGGCGGTGCTTGCAGAGGGCGACGCCATTCCGCGCACAGATATCACCTATCTCTCTCCCCTGCCCCTCTTTGCACCCGACGGCACTCCCCTGGCGTAAGGAAAGCCGCACCGATTTCACCGAAAGAGAAAGAGCAAGCACACGCGTGCTTGCTCTTTTGTTTTGCACAGAAAGCCCCGTGGAGGCACGCTTTTGTTTACAGATAAAAGCTGTGCTTGCCGATGGCAAAGGCATAGGTGCGGTTGTTCGCAATCCAGCTGGAGGTGCTCGCCTTCAGGTTGCAGAAGAACAGCGCCTCGTTTGAGATGCTGTACCCCTCCAGGCACATTTTTGCCGCAACGACGGAGGTCCATGCGGGCGCATCGTAGACGGTGCCGTTCATAACGGGGCTGAACTGTCCCTTCTGGAAAATGACGCCGTAGATGCTGTTCGGGAACTGCGGTGAGCGCACGCGGTTAAGGACCACGTTGCCGACCGCCATCTGTCCGCGCAGACTCTCGCCGCGGCTTTCCGCAGAAATAATGCGGGACAGCCAATATACCTCGCTTTCATTATAGAAGCGCGAGGCAGGAGTCAGGGCGCGATACGTGCCGGAAACGTACGCATTTGCGGCTCCACCTTGATAGGAAACCGTAAGGGACATTGCCTTGGCAAGGGGTGCGAGCGGCACCCACGCCTCACCGCCGATCATGCGGTTTGCGGCAACGCCGTACAAGCATCTGTCGTTTGCGGTCATCAGCGTTCCGCCGATGCCCGCGCTGACGGTCAGCCCCTCTGCACGCAGCGTCACGTAGCGTGTGGCGCTGTCATAGCGGTGGTATGTAACGGGAGTAAATGCCCCGACAAACTGTGCCAGCGGCACCAGCACCTTGCCCTCGTACACCCGTCCCCCCACACCGAGGGAGGCGCCGCGGTACACAATCCGAACGCCCGCGTACGGGGTGGCGTCGCCATAGGAGGTTGCCTCCGCTCCGCTTGCTCTGCCCGTGATGGGAGAGGTGCCGAGCAGCGCCACGACCGCCAAGAGGGCAAGCACGAGGCAAAACGCCCGTTGCCCCTTTCTTGCTTGTGTCATAATGCTCTCCTTTCCTTGTTTTCTGCCCACGTCGGGGGCATTTCCATTATAGGAAGGATTTGTCGCACCCGTCAATGCATACAATCTGGCAGAGAAGGAAGCCCTTACCATGCGCGGAAGTGTTTTCCGTCCTGCAACCCCAAAAGTGCCACCCTCTGCCTGAGGCGGATAAAATTTCCTCTCCTTTTGTCGCCT
Source organism: Clostridia bacterium (assembly GCA_017397205.1). GTDB lineage: Bacteria > Bacillota > Clostridia > Oscillospirales > CAG-272 > UBA1740. Next base: position 3,530 of record JAFQJX010000180.1, read on the forward strand.
CCATCTCCCTATTTTGAGGGACTTTCGCGCCCGAAAAGGGTTTACAAGGGTGCGCGCCTGTGCTATAATGTATTCAGTCTTTGCGTAACCGCGCGTAGCCGCGCGGATGCAAAATCCTACATACGGGGGGCATTATGATTACCTTTCTCAAAGAAACGAACACCTTTTTCCTTGAAAACGAGCGCGTGACCTACGCCTTTGGTATTCGCAACGGTGAGCTGGAGCATCTTTGGTTCGGCGCGAAAATCGGGCACGACGACCTGACCTATCTCCGCACTGGAATCGGCTCGGGATGTGACGCGGGTCTGCCCGGCAGATATTCCCCCAACCACCACTCGCAGGAGCTGCCCGTCTACGGGCAGGGTGATTTCCGCGAGCCCATGCTGACCTGGCGCGGTGAGAACGGTGACCTCTGCGCCGAGCTGCGTTACGTCTCCCACCGCATCGTCCCCCAGCAGAAAACCCCGGGAATGCCCTCCACCTTCGGCGGTGAAACGCTGGAGGTCGTGATGCTGGATGCCATTCAGGGCATTGAGGTCACGCTCCTGTATACCCTCTTTGACGACGTGGACGCCATTACCCGCTCCTGCCGTATCAGAAACGTGGGCGAGCAGACGGTGCGCCTGACCCGTGCGTACAGCTTTGCGCTGGACCTGACGGTGGCAGCACCCGAGGCAATTTCCCTCCAGGGTGCCTGGGCGCGTGAGCGCACCCCTGAGCGCGTTCCCCTGCATCACGGGGTCTGGAGCATTGATTCCAAGCGCGTGACCTCCTCCTCTCAGCTCAATCCCTTCGTGGCGCTGGTGGAAAAGGACACAACGGAAAACGCGGGGAGCGCGTGGGGCGTCAGCTTGGTCTATTCCTCCTCCTACCGCCTGTTTGCCGAGGTGGGTCCCAACGGACGCACCCGTATCGGCGGCGGCATCAACGATTTTGCCTTTGACTGGACCCTTTGCCCCGAGGAAACGCTGGCAACTCCCGAGGTCATTCTGGCATACAGCGCCGAGGGTCTTGGCGGAATGTCCCGCATCTTCCACGATACCCTGCGCCGCCACCTGATCACCCCCCGCTACGTCGGCGCAAGCCGCCCCGTGGTCATCAACAACTGGGAGGCAACCTACTTTCATTTTGACAAGGAAAAACTGTTTGCCATCATTGACGCCTCCGCAGGCACGGGCATTGATACCTTCGTCCTGGATGACGGCTGGTTTGGCAAGCGCGACGACGACCATTCGGGACTTGGCGACTGGTTTGTCAACACGCAGAAGCTGGAGGGTGGCCTCAACCCCATCATTGACCGCTGTCACGAAAGGGGACTCAAATTCGGACTCTGGTTTGAGCCGGAAATGGTCAACCCCGACTCCGACCTCTACCGCGCCCACCCCGATTGGGCAATTCATGCCCCCGGGCACGCGCTGTGCGAGGGGCGCAACCAATGCGTGCTGGATCTGACGCGCCCCGAGGTGCGCGACTATATCGTCGGCGCGGTCAGCGATATTCTCTCCAACCACGAAATTGACTACGTCAAGTGGGACTACAACCGCAATATCACCGAGGTCTACTCGGAGGGGCTCCCCGCCGACAGGCAGGGCGAATTTGCCCACCGCTACGCGCTGGGTCTTTACGATATCTGCGAGCGCCTGGTCTTTGGCTTCCCCAACGTTTTCTTTGAGGGCTGTGCCAGCGGCGGCGCGCGCTTTGACCCCGCTATTCTGTACTACTTCCCGCAAATCTGGACGAGCGACAACTCGGATGCCTATGCCCGTACCCAAATTCAGTGGGGCACCTCGCTGTGCTATCCCCTGTCCGCCATGTCCTGCCACGTATCCGTCTGCCCCAACCACCAGACGCGCCGCATCACCCCTCTCAAGACGCGTGCGGATATTGCTCATCTCGGTGCGACGGGCTACGAGCTCAACGTCAGCCACATGAAGCCCGAGGAGCTGGAGCAGATTCCCGCGCAGATTGCAGACTACCGCGCAATGGAGCAGCTGGTGATGGAGGGCGACCTCTGGCGCCTGGCATCCCCCTTTGACTCCAACCTCTTTGCCTTTGAGCTCGTTTCCAAGGACAAGAGCGAGGCACACGTCACCCTGATGCACGTGCTGCGCACCTCTAACAACGCCGTTGAAATGCTGCGTCTTGGCGGGCTGGAGCCCGATGCCGTCTACGAATGCGTGGGCGACGGAGCGCGTTATCACGGCTCCACCTTGATGAACGTGGGTCTTTTGGTGCCCACGAACCGTCTCGTGGACTTTGAGACCCTGGTCTGGCATTTCAAGAAGATTTAACTCATCTTTGGGGGCACACGCCCCATGGAGGCATTATGCTCATTCGTATCTATCCCTTTCTCGCCCTGGGGGGCGCCGTCTGGACCGTTGTCGGTACGGGCATTCACCCGCTGTGGGGCATTCCGCTCCTGCTCGGCTATTTTCTCGGTCTGATTGCCCTGTTCTTCCTGCTCGGCATTCTTATGTCCCCCTGCTTTTCCAAAAAGGAGCAGCCCAAGAAACCAAACCCCGTCGCGCGCTTTATGCTCGTGGAGGCGTACGCCATGGCGCTGGTCTTTATGCAGGTGCACGCGCGTGTCAAGGGGCTTGATAAGCTGCCGAAGAAGGGAACGACCTTCCTTGTCGTTTCCAACCACCTGTCCAACTACGACCATATGCTGATGATTGTGAAAATGCGGAAGTTCCCCATTTCCTTTATCAGCAAGCCCGAAAACTTTCAGATTCCCATCGTGGGAAGATACCTCCGGAACGCGGGCTTTCTCTCCATTGACCGCAAGCGCGCGCGCAACGCGATTGCCACCGTCAACGAGACGGCGGAGCGCATCTCGGAGGGCGGTATGTGCTACGGCGTGTTCCCCGAGGGGACGCGCAGCCGCACGGGCAAGCTGCTCCCCTTCCACAGCGGCGTGTTTCTCACCGCCACCAAGGCACGGGCGCCGATTGTCGTGGTACATATGAAGGGCACCCAGCGCGTCAACCGCCGCGGTCCGTGGCTCCCCACCCGCGTGGAAATGGATATTCTCGAATATCTGGACGCAGACTTCGTGACCTCTCACACCGATATGGAAATCTGCCAGCACACCTACGAGCTGATGCTCGAAAAATTCCCGAACTCAGAGGAATAGGAGATACCTATGCTTTCTATTGGAAATACCCCCCTGGTCCCCCTCACTGCATATGAAACGGCAACAGGGTGCCTTGGGCGCATTTTTGCAAAAGTAGAGGCGCACAACCCTGGCGGAAGCGCCAAGGACCGTGTCGCGCTTGCCATGATTGAGCAAGCCGAAGCGGATGGGATCTTAACCCCCTCCTCGGTCATTATCGAGCCAACGAGCGGCAACACAGGCATTGGCCTTGCCCTTGTCGGTGCCGCTAAAGGATACCGTGTCATTCTCACAATGCCCGATACCATGAGTGTGGAGCGCCGTGACCTCCTTGCCTCCTATGGGGCAGAGGTGGTGCTGACGGAGGGCATCCAAGGCATGAATGGTGCCATTGCAAAGGCACGAGAGCTGGCAGAAGCCACCCCCTTCAGCTTTATTCCCAACCAGTTTGAAAATATGGCAAACCCCAATGCCCACTACACTACCACCGCCCCCGAAATTTGGGAGCAGACGAATGGGCAAATCGATGTATTTGTCGCGGGCGTAGGCACGGGCGGCACCGTGACGGGCGTGGGTAGATACCTAAAGGAAAAGGACCCCAGCGTCAAGGTGGTGGCGGTAGAACCCGCTGATTCCGCCGTTTTGTCGGGTGGCAAGGCAGGCGCGCACAAGCTCCAAGGCATGGGAGCCGGGTTTGTTCCCAAGGTGCTGGACACCACCGTTTATGACAGCGTTTTCTGTGCGACCACC
>JAFQJX010000020.1 GCA_017397205.1 Clostridia bacterium
CTCTTTCGAGATATGCCGTGTTTCTGAAAACTGTCCTTTAGAGTGACGCTCTAACGTGCTTGCTCTTTTTGCTTATTTGATGATTAATCGTCCAGCGCCGTTTTGACAAGGGAAAAAACGAACAGCGCAAGGGCGGCGAGAATGATGATGATTGACAAAACCGCAAGCACGGGCTTTCCCGTGCTGATGCCCGCCAGAAGGCACCCGCCCACGAGAACGGGAATGGACAAAATGGCGAACAGCTCCTTGTTCATAATAATGGATACAAGGTAAGCGACGAGAAGTCCGAGCGCCGCAAGGACGAGAAACGCCGTCATGACGCTGGTGTTTTCGGGCTTTTCAATCAGGCAGAGAATGCCCATAGCCGTGATTTCAAATCCCAGGAGGGACCAACCAAGCAGGAGAAGAATGTTTCCGACGGGCCTGTCGGGGTTAAACTCCTCCCTGCCAATGGACAGGGCGCCAAAGCACAAAAGACCCGAAAATATGTAGAAGCAGGCGTAGCCAATCCCGACCCGTTCCATATTGAACACGAACGAAAACGTCGTGAAGATACAAAACAGGGTGACAATCTTATAGTATAATTTTCTGAATACCGTCATATCAAACTCCTACCATTTCGTCAAAGCTAAAACGTCTCTTGCTACGAACACTGCCGCGGTGACGCACAGAAGAACGACGCCGACCGCCGTAGGCGCCGCCGTGAAGCGGAACACCGTAAAGCAGGCAATGCCAAGGCCAAGGATTGTAGGAATGAAATCCGAGAACAGCGTCTGCCCGTCGGTGTAGCCCACCTTTGCGTTGTCAATCTTGAGAGACAGCGTGATAACGAACAGAATGAGAGCAAGTCCCAAAATGACGCGGATCTCCTTGGGAATTGAGAAAATCATGCCGGCAATTCCGGCGCCGATGCCGTTGATCATCACGAAGGTGATCAGCTTGTGCAGCCAGCCGTCTGCGAGATACACGTCAATGGCATGACCGTCGCCAAGCGCGTCAACCCCCGTAATTCTGAACAGAAACGTGCCCGCACCGGGAACGAGCAGCATCAGGAACGCGATGATTTCAATGATGGCGAGCACGCCGATCATCAGCACGTCAATGATCACGGGGCCAATTGCTGCGGTGAAGCAGAAGATTGCCGCCATAATCATATGAAATATAAATCTTCCTATACTCATATTGACTTTCCTTACGGTTGCGTAAGTCCTCCTTCAAGGGTCAGTATAACACCGAACTCAAAAAATAGCAAGATAGCGACGAAAGTTTTACGGAGGCGCGAGCGCGGCGCTCTCAGTGAATGTTGGCGCCGTAGCGCTTGAGCGTGGCGCGCAGGGTATCGGTGTTTAAGAGGTGGAAATTGTATCCCCCCTCCCGGACCGCCTGTGCGGCGGCGGCGCCTGCCGCCTCACCCGTGGAGAAGCAGGTGCCCATGACACGGATAGAGCCCATGACGGGGCGTTCGGCGCTGATGGAGCGCCCCGCAACGATGACGTTGTACAGCTTTTCGGGCAGCAGAGAGCGGTAGGGGATTCCGTGGGATTCCCCGGGCGCGTAAAGAATACGCTCGTTGCTCCCCGCCTTCTTTTTGCCCTGGGCAATCAGGAGGCGCTCAGTCTTCGTTTCGTGGCTGTCCAGGTTGTAGCAGTTTCTTGCAATTTCGTCGGGAAAATCCCGTCTTGCAATATAATCCTCGCTTGTGAGGGTGTACAGGCCTCGGATGCGTCTGCCCTCTCTGACACCGAGAACGGTGGCGGTGCGGTCAAGATACGCATCGGCGTACTGCTCGGGGAAGCACTCCTTCAGGCGGCTGACGATTTCCTGTGCAAGCTGTCTGCCTGCCAGGAGGTTTTCAGATACGCTCAGAGGGTCCGTTCCGTCAACGGTGACGAGGTGCCCCGCGTTAAAGCCGACGGCGTTTTCCCCGATAATGGCGGGGACCACGTGACCGTCCACGATATGGCGGTAGCCGCTTCCCTCGGGGAGGGGCCAGATTTTGGTGTGATTAATCTTTTCATAGCCCTCCAGGTGCACGTTGGACAGGGTAAAGCACAGCGTTCCCGCCTGCATCTCTCCCAGCTCGTCACCCAGCTGATATTCGCCTCCCGCAAAAGCGACAAGGTCGGCATCTCCCGTGGTGTCTACGTAAACCTTGGCGCGGTAGGCGTTCAGCCCGCGCTTGTTTGCAAGAATGAGGGCGGTGACGTTGCCCTCGCCGTCCGTTTCCGCGCCGACGCATTGAGTTCCGAACAGAACGTCAGCCCCTGCCTCCGTCACGAGCTCGTCGTAGGTAAGCTTGAGCCCCTCTGCGTCAATGGCGGTATGACCCCAGGGGGTGCCTGCCCCCTTGTAGAGTCGCGTTGCCGCCCGTTCTATGACGGTCTTGCCGATGCCCGTGCTGCACAGGGGGCCGCCGTTATCCAGCCCGCACCAGAAGGGAACGAGCCCGTTGGTGCCCATACCGCCCAGGCAATACGTGGATTCTATCAGCAGGGTTTTTGCGCCGTCCCGTGCGGAGGCAATTGCCGCGGCACACCCGGAGGGGCCTCCTCCTACCACGATGACCTCGTAATTCTCGTTTAAGCTCAGCTCCTTTTTTAACAGCATGGCACTCTCCTGTGGGAAATTGATTTCTTGACAGCAGTATACCTCTTTTTTTCTTTGATTGCAATAAGATTTTGAGAAATCCTTGGTGCAAAGAGAAGCCCAGACAAAAAAGGCACCTATGCCGCGCATAGGTGCCTTTTCACAGCCCGTATTCCGTTGTTATTTGAAGCGGCGGAGCCGCAGGGCGTTTGTGACCACGCAGAGGGAGGATATGCTCATGGCAAGTGCCCCGAATACGGGGGGCAGAGAAATGCCGAGAGGGACAAGCGCGCCCGCCGCGAGGGGGATTCCGATAGAATTGTAGAGCAGCGCCCAAAGGAGGTTTTGTTTTACGTTGCGGAGCGTTTTTCTGCCAAGGCGGATGGCGGTGGCAACCTGGGAAAGCGAGCTTTTCGGAAGCACGATATCCGCGCTTTCAATGGCGACGTCCGTCCCTGCGCCAATGGCAACGCCAACGTCTGCCTGCGTCAGGGCAACTGCATCGTTGATGCCGTCACCCACCATCAGGACGTGTGCTCCATTTGCCTGGGCTGCGGCAATCGCCTGTGCCTTTTCATCGGGCATCAGGGAGGCGCGGTAGCCGTCAATCCCTGCCTGCTCGCATACGTAGGCGGCAACCTCGGGGTGGTCGCCCGTCAGCATCACGGTGGAGAGCCCCATGCGGTGGAGCGTGGCAATCGCCTCGGTGCTGTCGGGGCGCACGCGGTCAGAAACCGCAAGCAGACCGAGCAGGGTGGCTCCGTGGGTCACGTAAATCAGGGTTGCCCCCTGTCCCGGCAGGGAGGCGGCGTTCTGCGAGAGGGAGCTTACGTCAATCTCCAGCTCCTCCATCAGAAGCGCATTCCCTGCAAAGCATTTGACGCCCTCCACGCGGCCGTAAACGCCCCGCCCGTCAAGCGCGGCGAAGTCCGTAGCCACGGTATCCGTCCGGGGAAGTGCCGTACAAACGGCGTGTGCGATGGGATGGGAGGAGGGGGACTCCAGCGCATAGGCAATTTTCTGAAGCATGAGGGGGTCAACCCCGGGTGCGGGAAACTGATGAGTGAGGACCATTTTCCCCTCGGTGACGGTGCCCGTTTTATCCAGCATCACGGTATCAATATGCCCCAGCGCCTCGAGCGCCTCGGCACTCTTAATCAAAATACCAAGCTCCGCTCCACGCCCCGTGGCGGTCATAATGGCGGTGGGGGTCGCCAGCCCCAGGGCACAGGGGCAGGAAATCACAAGCACGGCAATCGCGTGCTCAATGCCCGCCGTGACGGTGGATACCTCAAAGAGCGCAAGCACCCACCAGACGGCAAGGGTCAGGCAAGCAATTCCAAGCACGGAGGGGACAAATATCGCGCTGACGCGGTCCGCCATGCGGGCAATCGGCGCCTTGGA
>JAFQJX010000181.1 GCA_017397205.1 Clostridia bacterium
CGCGCCCATCCCGTGGAGCGGATTCTCATGATTGGGGACACGCTTCACGACGTGGATACCGCCCGTGCGGGCGGCTTTGACCCCGTTCTCGTCGAGGGCGGGCATCAGGACAGGGAAACGCTTCTCTCGGCGGGGTGCCCCGTGTTCCCCGATTTTGGCGCCCTGTCTGCGTGGCTTTTTGAGGAGGTGGACGGAAATGGCGTTTGACGCGGCACTCCTGCGCGGCGTGGTATGGGAGCTTGGCAGCCACCTGACGGACGGAAAGGTGGAAAAGGTGCTCCAGCCGGGAAAGGACGAGATTCATTTGCTTGTCAGGGCAGGTGGTGACTCCCACAGGGTCTGTATCCGCGCGGGCTCGCATATGCCCCGCATTTCCCTGACCTACGAGCCGAAGGAAAATCCGCCCACCCCACCCATGTTCTGCATGCTGCTCCGCAAGCATCTGGGCGGCGCGCGCCTGTTGCGCGTCACGCAGGTGGGCTACGAGAGAATCGTAAGAATGTCCTTTTCGGGCTATGACGAAATGGGCTTTGCCTGCGAGAAGCATCTGGTCGCGGAAATCATCGGAAAATATTCCAACTTAATTCTTTTGGACGCCCAGGATAAAATCCTCGGGGTCCTGCGTGCGGTGGACTTTTCCACCAGCCGCGTGCGGCAGCTGCTGCCCGGAATGAAATACGAGCTTCCCCCGGCGCAGGACAAGCGTCCTCCGCTTGAGGAAACGGAGGAGGGCTTCCTCTCTTTGCTTGCGAAGGCGGACCCCGCCGTCCCCTGTGACAAGCATCTCACCGATACCTATCTCGGCACCGCAAGGCAGGTGGCAAGACAGCTTGCCTTTGAGGCAAGCGGACAGACGGACACCCCCGTCGGGGAGGTGGACCCGCACCGCCTGTGGGACGCGTTTTCAGACAGGATGCGCGACCTTGCGGCGCATATCTATCAGCCCACCGCCGTCGTGGATGCACGCGGGGGCGTGCTGGATTACTCCTACGGGGCGATTACCTATTTTGGAGAGAGCGGCACCGTCAAATGCTTTGATACGCTGTCGCGCATGCTGGACTATTGCTTTGTCACACAGGAAAAGCGGGAGAGGATTTCCGCCCGTGCCCGTGACCTGACGGCGCTCGTTGAGCGCGCGGAGGCACGCCTGACGCGCAAGCTTCAGCTTCAGCTGGAGGAGCTTGCAGACGCCCGCGAGGCAAAGCGCTATCAGCGACTCGGGGACCTGCTGACCGCCAATCTCTGGCGCGTCAAGCGTGGAGATACCTTGCTCGTGACGGAGGATTTTTACGAGGAGGGCACGCCCACGGTGGAAATTCCCCTCGATTCCCGTCTCTCGGGCGCCGCCAACGCACAGCGGTATTACAAGCTGTACGCCAAGGCGAAGCGCGCCGAGGAGCATCTCACGGCGGAAATTGAAAAATGCCGCGCCGAGCTTGCCTACCTGGATACCGTCAAGGTGTTTCTTGAACACGCCGAAGGGGAGCAGGATTTGCAGGAGGTCAGGGAGGAGCTGTACCGTTCGGGCTACGCCAGCCGTATGAAGGGCTACACCTCGCCCAAGCAGCTCAAGCTGAAGCCCATGGAGTTTACCTCTCCCTCGGGCTATCGCGTGCTGGTGGGGCGCAACAATATGCAAAACGATACGCTCACCTTCCGACTTGCCTCCAAGGGGGATTTGTGGTTTCACGTCAAGGGGATGCCGGGGTCCCACGTCGTTCTCGTCTGTGACGGCGCGGAGCCGCCCGCCGAGGACTACACCTTTGCCGCCCAGCTTGCGGCAAAATATTCACGCGCAAGCGGCGAGGGGATTGCCGTGGACTACACCCGCGTGCGCTACGTCAAAAAGCCACCCGGCTCAAGGCCCGGCTTTGTGACCTATTCCACCAACTACACCGCCTTTGTGACGGCAGAGGACTGACCGATGGGAAATTACACGCATATGATTGACCTTTTACAGCTGCAGAAAAGCATGATTCTCGCGCATCTGCGCGCAGGCGACGTCGCCGTGGATTTTACGATGGGGAACGGCAACGATACGCTGTTTCTCAGCCAGACCGTGGGCGCGGAGGGGCACGTTTACGCCTTTGATATTCAGCCCTCTGCGCTTGCCTCCACCGAGGCGCGCCTTGCCGCCGCAGGCGCCCCCGAGAACTACACCCTCATCTGCGCCTCGCACCACAGGGTGAAGGAATTTGTCGAGGGACCTATCAAGGCAGGTATGTTCAACCTTGGCTATCTCCCGGGGTCGGGGCACAAGGAAATTACCACCCTGCGTTCCACTACCATGCCCGCCGTGGAGGCGGCGCTTGACCTGCTTGCCTCGGACGGCGTTTTGCTGGTTGCCGTCTATCCCGGGCACGAGGAGGGCGACCTTGAGGGGCAGATGCTGGACACCTATTTCCGTGGGCTTGACAGGCGCAAAATCTGCGTGACGCGCATTCAGATTGTCAACTCGCCCGCCTCCCCCTTCTTTTTCGTCGTGGAAAAGAAATAAGCAAAAGGAACAGGGCGGCAAGGTGCCGCCACGGGCAAATTTACAAACAACTCCCATTTCGTTTACAAAAAATCCACAGTCGGCGGATATAGTATAGATAAGGGAAGCTTCCCTTTGGAGTTGGTATGTACTACGGTTATCAGAACAGCTATTACGAGCAGCAGGAGCGCAATCTGCTCGGGCATATCAGGCGCACCTACGGCATGATGGCGGCGGGGCTGACCCTGACCTTTGCCGTTGCGCTGCTCACCGCATATTTTCTGCCGCGGCTGGTGTTCAGTTTTCCCCTTGCGGTCATTTTACTGCTTGCACAGGTGATTTGTGTGATTGCCTTTGGCAGCATGCTGCACCGCGCGTCCTACGGCGCCGTTGTGGGAATGTATCTTGCTTATGCCACCCTGACGGGTGTTTCCATTTCCTATATTTTCGCCCTGTACAGCATGCAGACGATTTTCCTCTGCTTTGCCGCCGCCGCGCTTTCGTTTGGCATTCTGGCGCTGCTCGGGCACAGCACGCGGAGGGACCTCTCGGGCTACGGCCGCTTCTTCCTCGTCGGGCTGATTGGGCTGCTGCTCATTTCCGTGGTGGGCTTCTTTATCGGAAGCACCGTGCTGGAGCTTGTGATTTGCTGCCTGGGTCTTGTCCTCTTCCTTGGCATTACCGCCTACGATACGCAGAAGCTGCGCCGCCATTTTGAGAGCGGTTACACGCAGGGGGAGCTTGCGAAAAAGGCATCCGTCTATTTCGCCATGCAGCTGTATCTTGATTTTATCAATATCTTTTTGTATATCGTTCGTCTGTTCGGTCGCTCCCGCGACTGACGGGTGCCCGACACGGGGCGGAGAAGCGCGGCTTCTCCGCCCCGTTTTCTATTTGCGATTTGTTTTGCAATCCGAGGAGAAATATGATAGAATAGATATGAGAAAAGAAAAAGGAGCTTGGCATGGATATCAAAAGGATACTTGCCGCGTGCGACCATACCCTGCTTGACAGGTGCGCCACGCGGGCGGATATTTTTGCTTTGTGTGACGAGGGGATTGCCTGGGGCGTTGCCTCCGTCTGCATTCCTGCTGCCTACGTGCGCGACGCAAAGAGGTACGTGGGCGACCGCCTGAAAATATGCACGGTGGTTGGCTTTCCGAACGGATACACCTCTACGGAGGCAAAGGCGCAGGAGGTCCTGTGCGCCCTTTCCGACGGTGCGGACGAAATTGATACGGTCATTCATATCGGCGCCCTCAAGGAGGGGCGCGACAGCGAGGTGGAGGCGGAAATTGCCCGTCTTAAGTCCCTGTGCGGTGACCGTGTGCTCAAGGTGATTGTGGAGACGTGCTACCTCACGGAGGAGGAAAAAATCCGCGCCTGCGGTATCGTCACGCGCGCGGGGGCGGACTTTATCAAAACCTCCACGGGCTTTGGCACGGGCGGCGCTACGCGGGAGGACGTTGCCCTCTTTGCCCGTCACGTGGGCGAGGGTGTTCAGATTAAGGCGGCGGGGGGGATTTCCTCCCTTGAGGACGCCGAGGACTTTTTGGCGCTGGGTGCCACCCGTCTTGGCACCAGCCGATTGATTCAACTTGCAAAGCAAGCCATGGGTGAGTAACCCGAAAGGAGAACGAGATGTCTATTCCTACCCCCCATATTGAAGCAAAGCAGGGCGATTTTGCCGAGACCGTTCTGATGCCGGGCGACCCCCTGCGCGCCAAATTTATTGCTGAAACCTACCTGGAAAACCCCCGTCAGGTCAACGGCGTGCGCGGCATGCTGGGCTACACGGGCACCTGGCGCGGCAAGCCCGTTTCCGTGATGGCATCGGGCATGGGACAGCCGTCTATCGGCATTTATTCCTATGAGCTTTATCATTTTTACGGAGTGAAGCGCATTATCCGCGTCGGCTCCTGCGGCTCGCTTGACCCCGATTTGCATCTGCGCGATATCGTGATTGCCATGGGCGCCTGCACCAACGGCAACTATGCCGCGCAGTACCGCCTCCCGGGCACCTACGCGCCCATTGCCACCTACGAGCTGGTGCGCCGTGCGCAGCTTGCCTGCGAGGAAAAGGGGCTGAACTACAAGGTGGGCAACATTCTCTCAAGCGACACCTTCTACGATGACGCCTCCTCCGCGATGGAGTGGACCAAAATGGGCGTGCTTGGCGTGGAAATGGAAAGCGCCGCCCTGTATTGCAACGCCGCCCGTGCGGGCCGCGAGGCGCTGTGCATCTGCGCCGTCAGCGACTCCTTTATCTATCCCGAGGAAAACGCCACCTCCGAGGAACGTCAGACCTCCTTCCGAGGGCTGATGGAGGTTGCGCTGGAGCTTGTGTAATGGAAGCAAAGCAATTGATCCGTATGGCGACAGCCGCAAGAGAAAACGCCTACTGCCCCTATTCCCACTATGCCGTGGGCGCTGCCCTGCTTTGCGAGGACGGACGGGTGTTCGTGGGCTGTAACGTAGAAAACGCCTCCTTTGGCGCGACCCTGTGCGCGGAGCGCGCGGCGCTTGCCGCCGCCGTAACGGCAGGGGCGCGTGCGTTTGCCGCGCTTGCCCTTGTGGGAGGACCCGAGGGGGAGGAGGCAGGGGAGGTTTGCCCCTGCGGTATCTGCCTGCAGGCACTTTCCGAGCTGTGCGGACGGGAGATGCCCGTCTATACCCCCGTCGGCGACACCCCCGTGGGACGGACACTTGGCGAGCTGATTCCGAATGCCTTTCAGCTGTGAGGTAGTATCATGAGAATGTATGACGTCATCAAGCGCAAGCGCGACGGGCTGCCCCTGACGGAGGAGGAAATCCGCGCATTCGTTCGGGGCTATACCCGTGGGGAGATTCCCGACTATCAGGCAAGCGCCCTGTGCATGGCAATCTGGTATCGGGGCATGACGGTGGAGGAAACCACCGCCCTGACGCTGGCAATCCGCGATTCGGGCGAGGTGCTCTCCTTTCCCGACTTTACCGACCTGCGCGTGGATAAGCACTCCACGGGCGGCGTGGGTGACAAAACGAGCTTGGTCATTGCGCCCATCGTCGCCGCCCTTGGCGTCAGGGTTGCAAAAATGAGCGGCAGAGGGCTGGGTCATACGGGAGGCACCGTGGATAAGCTGGAGTCCTTTGCAGGGCTTCGCACCGACCTCTCCACCGAGGAGTTTATGTCGGTCGCAAGCAAAGCGGGGCTTGCCCTCGTCGGGCAGAGCGCCAACCTTGCACCTGCCGACAAAAAGCTGTACGCCCTGCGCGACGTCACCGCAACGGTGGACAGCTTGCCGCTGATTGCCTCCAGCATCATGGGCAAAAAGCTTGCGGCAAACGACGATTGCATTCTGCTTGACGTCAAATGCGGCAGCGGCTCCTTTATGAAAACCGAGGAGGGAAGCCGCGCCCTTGCCCGCCTGATGGTGGAGATTGGCAAGGGGGCAGGCAAGCGCATGCGCGCCCTGCTGACGAATATGGACCGCCCCCTGGGGCAGGCAATCGGCAATTCCCTTGAGGTCATTGAGGCAATTGAGGTGCTGTCGGGCAGAGGCCCCGCCGACCTGCGTGAGCTGTGTCTGACGCTTGCCTCCCATATGCTTCAGCTCGTTGACAGGGGAACGCTTGACGAGTGCCGCAAAATGGCAGAAAGAACGCTTCTTGACGGCTCCGCCTTGAGGGTGCTTGCCGACATGGTAGAGTGCCAGGGCGGTGACCCCACCTGGGTTTACGATACGGGGAAATTCCCCCGCGCCCCCTACGAGAGAGCCGTCCTTGCTCCCAAGGAGGGATATATCGCGCATACGAATGCGGAGGAATACGGGCTTGCCTGCCTGACGCTTGGCGCAGGAAGAAGCCGCCTTGAGGACGAAATTGACCACAGCGCGGGCATTTACCTGTACAAGCGCACGGGCGATTACGTGAAGGAGGGCGAGCCGATTGCCATGCTGTTCACCTCGCGTGAGGCGTCGCTCCCGGCGGCGTCCGAGCGGCTGCTTGCGGCAACCGTCATTTCCTCTGAGCCCCCCTCTCCCCAGCCCCTCGTCTACGAGGTGATTAAATAATCCCAAAAGCATAAAAATACGCAACAGCACCGCACCTGTAAAAGCAGATGCGGTGCTGTTTTATCGGGAAAGCGTGGGGGCAAGCGAGGGGGATTACTCCTCCTCTGTCGGCGCCTGTTGCCCCTCTCTCCTTTTTGCCCGATGGGTGTTGCGGCAAACGGGCTTGTAGGGACAGCTTTCACACTGAGCGGCTGCCTTTCCTGCAAGGAGCGGTGTGGCACAAGCGACACCCCGC
>JAFQJX010000182.1 GCA_017397205.1 Clostridia bacterium
AAAGCACTTGACATTCGTGTCGCATTATAGTATTATTTAATTTGTAATATTAAAGAGGAGTTCATTCTCATGAAGAAGCGTTTACCCCTACTTGTACTCTGCTTGATTCTGATTGCCTCCATGCTCGTTTCCTGTGGTGAAACCCTGGTTGACCAATCTAAGGATTATATCAACAACAATGACCTTCTGGCGCAGGAGCCCGAGGTGACCCTTAATCTTTACATTCCCTGTGAGGTGGAGATTGACGACAGCGCTCTGATTGCAATGCAAAAGGAGTTCAATACGGTGACCGAGGCAAAGTATAAGACCCGCATTGCGTTCCACATGGTTCCCATGGCGGAATACAAGCAGGCGGTGCTTGCACAGGCGGCGGTCGGACTTGAAAACAAGGACGAGGAGCTGGACATGTCGCCCTCCTCCGTCAACGATACCTATCCGAAAGAGAATGAGATTCAGTTTGATATGTTCGTTGCCCTTGATCAGGCAATGGTTTCCCAGATGATTACCGCCGGGTACATAGCAAATCTGACCCCCTATCTCGGTAATACCTCCTCCGGGACCGTTTCCTACAACCGTCTGCTCAGTGACCAGACCAAGGAAACCTCCATTCCGATTTGTATTTATGATAACGTTACGCTCAGCATGCCCGGCACGGCAGAGGACGGCTCTGCTACGACTCTTGAGAATCAGTACGTCGGCATTCCCGCTAACTTCCTTCTCGGCAAATATACCTACTACGTCATTGACAAGCAGGTAGCAGACCGTTACTATTTCTCTCAGGACGAAAGCAACACAACCCGTGTGAATGACCTGAAGGAGGAAATGAAGGACGCCCTTGGTGATGCTGACGGCACAGCGCTTTTCAACAGCACCGTGCAGGAGGTTCAGGGTGACTACCGCCTGCGGTACACCTATGACGAAAGCGAGTATTACGTTTGCGTTAAGGAAAATCCCACCGGATATGCGAGTGACCTTTTCCGCGGTATGTTCTGCATCTCCTCTGCGTGCCGTTATCAGGACCGCGCAATCCAGGTGCTGACCGAGCTGTTTACCAATACCAAGCTGCATACCACCCTGCAGTACGGCGCCGAAAACGTGACCTACAAGCTCAAAACCACTACTGTGGAGGGTGCCACTTACACCTACGTTGAGCTGATGGACGGCGCACCCGCTTACCGTGTCAACAACCGCTACACGGGCAACCTTGCAAACCTGTATCCCTGTCCTGCACTCAATTACGACGCTCAATTTGCACATTACCTCTATTTGCAAAACAGGGATGCGACTATCTCTCATTGATTTTAAGAAGCCGAGCTTTCTCGGCTTCTTTTTTTGCTTAGTTGACTTGTGTTCCCGCGGGTGATATAATAAGGAAAACAACGAACATAAGGGGGGTACTATGGTACTGACCAAAGAACAATGGCTATCTGAAAACGGCGCGCTTTCAGCGCGCGACAGGGAACTGCTTTCCCGTGCGTATGACGTCCTTAAGGGAAATACGGTCGCTACTCCCGACGCGCCCTGGGCTCCTCATAAATGCATCTCTCCCTGGATTAACGAAATGACGGGCATCTGGAACTGGGACACCGCCTTCCACGCAATGGCGACCTCCCGCTACGATACGGGTCTTGCCAAGGACTGCCTGAACGGCTTTATGAAATTTCAGCTTGAGGACGGTATGTTTCCCGACGTTGTGTTCTTAAGCGGCAACGTTGTGGACGATTTTACAAAGCCGCCTGTCTTGCCCTGGGCAACCCTGACAGTATACGAGCGCGACGGGGACAAGGAATTTCTGCGTGATGCATACGAGCGCTTTGTCCGAAACGAAAGATTCTGGGTTGAGCGCCGTATGGTAAACGGCCTGTTTCATTACAGCTCCGAGGGGACACCCGAGGTTGTTGCAAAGGATAACTATCTCCACGCCCGCTATGAAAGCGGCTGGGATAACTCACCGCGCTGGGACAGCCCCGTAATTGATTACTGGCCGATTGACCTTAACTGCTTTATGATTACTTTTTACCGCTCCATGGCTAAAATTGCCGAGCATCTCGGCGAGGACGGCGGAAAATGGGCAGAAAAGGCGGCGCTTCAGACCGAGAGAACGCTTGCGACCCTCTGGGATGAGGGACAAGGCGTGTTTGTTGACCGCAACTTCAAAACGGGCGAATTCAGCCGTGTCATTACCCCTGCCTCGTTTATGCCGCTCTTTATTGGAATTGCAACCAAAGAGCAGGCAGCTGCTATGCACAAGGTAGGCGCAGACCCTGCACGCTTCTATCCCGGTATGCCCTCCGTTTCGTACGATGACCCCACCTATTCTGAGGGCTATTGGCGCGGACCCACCTGGCTTAATCTTGCCTATTTTGCTACCAAGGGAATGAAGAACTACGGATTCGAGCAGACGGCAAATGAAATGCGCGAGTTCCTGCTTGATATGATATACGAAAGCGACGGCATTTACGAAAACTACAACTCCAAGGAGCGTAAGGGGCTGTATTGGCACAGCTTCAGCTGGAGTGCCTGCTTCGTCATTGAGTTCATTCTCAATTGGTAATTCTTAAAAGGATGAAAGAGCAACGGACCTCCCGTTGCTCTTTTTGCTTTCTAATTGTGTTCCTATTCGCTACCAAATCGCCGCAAGGGATTCAAAAGTATAAATCCCCCTTTTTAACAAATAATAACTGTGCAGCTTTTTACAAAAAAGGAGATGTATATGAAAGCAACTGGAATTGTCCGTAGAATTGACGATCTTGGGCGTGTGGTGATTCCTAAGGAAATCAGACGGACTATGCGTATTCGGGAGGGCGACCCTCTTGAAATTTATACCAACCGAGAAGGGGAGGTTATTTTTAAGAAATATTCCCCAATCGGTGAGCTTTCCTCGTTTGCAGGGGAATATGCAGACACACTCTCGCGCATTTGCGACCTTGCGGTGGTCATTACAGACCGCGACGCCGTGATTGCTTGCGCTGGAATTTCCAAGAAGGCGTTTGTTGACAAGCGCGTGACGCGCGAGCTGGAGGGCATCATGGAGGGGCGCGGCGTCTACCTGAGAAGCCCTGGTGAGGAGCCCGTATACGTTACGGAGGAGGACTCCGCACATTACGTCCGCTGCGCCATGCCGATTATTGCAGAGGGTGACCTGATTGGCTGTGTCTGCTCTCTTGGCAGCGACAAGGACGAGGGGCAGGGAGGCACGATGCCTGAATTGCAGGTGGAACAGAAGCTCATTCAAACGGCGGCAACCTTTCTTTCCAAGCAGCACGAGAGCTAACTTGCGAAAAGCACGGCGAAGGACATCACCGCCGTGCTTTTTCTATTTATAGTCTTGAATTCCTCTTGTCAATTTGGTATAATATAGATACATTTACGTGTGCAATTCTAATATTCACATCTGCTTTGATTTATATCTTGAAATTATTACTTCTCGTTCAATTTTGTGTCACTTTGGAAAGGCAAAAAAT
>JAFQJX010000183.1 GCA_017397205.1 Clostridia bacterium
GAATACGCCCAGCTGTGCCGCCGCGCCAAGCAAAAGACTCTTGGGGTTGGCAATCAGGGGGGTAAAGTCGGTCATGGCACCGATTCCAAGGAAAATCAGGGAGGGGTAAATACCAAGCTTGACACCAAGGTAAAGCAGGTCAACAAGACCGCCGTTTCCTAAGGTGTACACCACGATGTCCTTGAGCTCGGCAGAGACCGTGCCGTTATCCATCGGGACGCCGTCAATAAACCACTTCATGTGGAACAGGTTGGCGCCCGGGAGGTTGGCAAGGAGCATACCGAAGGCAATCGGCAGGAGCAGAAGCGGCTCAAATTTCTTGACAACGGCGAGGTAGAACAAAATGCCGCAGATGGCATACATAATCAGGGTTTTCCACCAATCTCCGTTTGCGAAAAGCTGAGCGATTCCCGTACTGCCGAGGAAGTTACGAATCGCATCTACCATAGTAGGGCTCCTTATTTGAGCGTTGCCAGGAGAGCGCCTGTTTCAACTGCGGCACCCTTCGTGACGTTGATAGAAGCGACAACGCCGTCCGCGGGGGCGGGGATTTCGTTTTCCATCTTCATTGCCTCCAGCACAAAGAGGGTTTCACCGCGCTTAACGGTAGCGCCCACCTGTACCTTGACGTCCAGAATGGTGCCGGGCATGGGAGAGGTCACGGAAACGGAGCCGGCAGCGGCTGCCGCGACGGGTGCGGGGGTTGCAGCAGGAGCAGCGGGTGCTACAGGAGCAGGAGATACGGTAACTGCGGGGGCGGCAGAGGCAACTGCGCCAACCTCCTCCACGAGAACCTCATAGGTATGACCGTTTACAGTAATGTTATATTGTTTCATCTTGCAAAACCTTCCTTATTTTCTTCTGAAAGAGACGACTCTGAATTCCCCGGAGGGCGCCTCCGCCTGCGCGGCGGCGATTGCGGCGGCAATGACCGCAACGATTTCAAGCTCCTCGGCAGGTGCCTCGGGAGCGGGTGCCGCCGTGGGCGGCGGCGTGGGGGTCGCTGCCTGCTTGGCAGCGCCTCTCTTGGGCGTTTCGTGATAGCAGAGCTTGTGAAATGCCTCAAGCGCAAACCAGAGGAGGCAAAGGACGGCAAATACAGTCAGAATTCCCATCAGGAACATAGGCAGACCCTGTGCAAAAACGTCGCCTACGGACTGGTAGCCGCCTGCTTCGCCAAACTGGGCGTTTTTATCAAATTGACTTAAGAGCATCAGCATAGACACCACTCCTTAACAGGACAGCATCAGCAGGGCAGATGCAATCCGCGCACGGATTTCAGACGGCGCGATGATATCGTCGATTTCACCCGTTGCGGCAGCAGCGGCAGGGGTGGATACGGACGTGCGCCACTTTTCCTCAAGCTCCTCACGCGTGGTTTCCTCGGTGATGCTTCCGTTCCAGGCAAAGGCAACGGCGGAGGATGCGGGCAGAACGCCGATTTCAGCACCCTCGAGGGTGTATACCAGCTCAGCGCCCAAGCTCTTGGAGCCCATCAGCGTAAAGGCGGCACCGATGGCGTGACCCAAAATGACAGTCACCTGGGGCACCTCAAGGGTGGCATAGGCGTAGGCAAGTGCCTTCACGGCATCGACGGAAATATCAGCGGCAGGGCCGCGGGAGTTGACGAGCGTTACAACGGGAAGCCCGTAATCGTCGCAGACGGAAAGGAAGGAAGTCAGCTTGCAGGCAACCTCGGTCGTGATAGCACCGCCATCGACGGCATAGTCGTTTGCCACAATGCCGCATTTGACACCGCCAACGGTTGCAAAGGCGGTCAGAAGCCCATCACCGAACGCGGGGAAATAGGGCAGGGTTACACCGCAGTCGGAAATTGCAGCGACGAGCGCGCCAATCTCTCCGTCAGCACTCACACCGCTAAGGCGGCGGTTGAGGTCGTCCTGACAATCCTCACACTCGTCCTCCTCGGGCAGGAATGCGAGCAGGGAACGGATATAGCCAAAGCAATCCGCTTCACTCCCCGTGTAGCAAACGGTGTCGCTGCCGAGGGCTTTGCCACCCAGGTCGGGGGAGGTGACGTAGAAGGGAACGCCCTCCTTTGCCACCACAAAATCAAAGGAGGCGGCAATGGCGGAGGAGGTACCCGTGCAGGGACCGTTGATATAAGCTACCTGCGTCAGGCATTCACCGGCGTCGGCAACTACCTTGAGGAGGCGCCCGTATGCGGCGAGGGCAGTCACGCCCTCCTCAACAAAGGCACCGCAGGAGGAGAATATTCCCACCACGGGGGCGCACTTTTTGAGCGCAAGGTCATACAGGTCAAGAATCTTTTTGGCGTGCCGCTCGTCCATAGCACCCTTCATACGGGTTTCGTCCTGAGCAAAGGCAAATACCAGCGCGCCGTTAACGGCACCGTAGCCGGTAATCACGCCCTCGAATTCTGCATCGTGCCCCTCCTGAGCATATTCGTGATAGCCGCGCTTGGTATAAGCGGCGGTTTCCACAAAGGTGCCCTCGTCAAACAGCCGTACGAGCGCTTCTCTTGCAGGGGATGCGGTCGCACTCAGTAGCTGCCGGCGCAGCTCCTCTGCTGTGGGAAGGGGGGTAACGGCAGGATGTTTTTTGCTTGATTTCAATGCAATCGTTTGATTTGCCGAGGCAAATCTACTCCTTTCCTACTGATGTGATACAGGTTGCCGGAAAACAACCCAAATTTCACCAAATAAATCATACCACAAAGCACTTTCGGTGTCAATCAAAGTTAAGTAATAAATATATATAATTTTCACGCGTGAAATCTTACAGGATTGACAAAAAAACCAAGCGGAGTTGGATGATGCTCTTAGCGAAGAATTTGTACTTTGACAAAAGTGCAAGCATCGCATTTGTCCCGTCAAACGCAAAGATGGACACGAACTGCAGAGCAGCTCCGCCCAAACCCTTATACAAACAGAAAAGGAACAGACACTCGTTTGCCTGTTCCTTTCGTTTTTCTAATGAAATGTGCTACGCACATGAAATGATTGCTCTGCA
>JAFQJX010000002.1 GCA_017397205.1 Clostridia bacterium
AACACCGCACCGAACAGCCGCCAAAGCTCCTTAGGGTCGTATTCGCGCAGGTCATGCCCGTCCAGCAGAATGCGCCCCTCCGTGGGGTCGTACAGGCGGGTGAGCAGCTTAATCAGGGTGGTCTTCCCTGCTCCGTTGTAGCCGACGAGGGCAACCCGCTCGCCCGGGTGAAGCGTGGTGGAAATATGGGACAGCACGTCGCGTTCGGTGCCGGGGTAGCGGAAGCTGACGTCCTCAAGCACCAGGGTGTGCGGAGCGCCCTTTTCGGGCACACGCAGCTCCTCCTGCGCGGAAATAATCGTGCTTTCCTCCTTCATAAAGGAAATCACGTTATCAATAAACAGGGTGCCCTCGTAAATGGTGGCGGTTGATGTAATCAGAGTGGAGACGTATCCGCCGATGGAGGTCAGCGCCCCTGCAAACAGCGAGTAATCACCGATTTCCATTCCCCCGCTTGTGACGCGGAATGCAACGTAGAAGAAGATGACCGCCTCCGCGGCAAGGGAAACGATGGCGGCAATCACCTGCCAGATGCCCTCCTTCACAATCAGGCGGCGCAGTCCCTTGAAATAGCCGTGGAATGTCCCCTTGTACTTTTCAATAAAGGTGTCGGAGAGGTCCATCAGGCGCATTTCCTTCGCCAAATCCTTGTCCGTGACGACGGAGGAGTAGTAGGTCATTTGTCTGCGGTCCTTGGAGCGGTGACGCACGTACCAGAAATGGCGGTTGCGGAAAACGTAATTGACGACGGCGGTGGGCGCCGCAAGCGCCAGCACAATCAGGGGCACCGCCCAGCCAACCGTGCACAGAATGACGACGAAGCCGCCCGCGCTGATGGTGACGGAGAGAACGTTCAGGGTGGAGGAAAGAATGGACAGGGGGCGCATGCCCGCCTCTCGGTTTGCGTTTTCCAGCTTTTCGTAAAAGGCGGGGCGGTCAAAGGACGCGAGGTCCACCGTCTTTGCCTTATCCATCAGCTTCAGGCGAATGTGATTGGAAACAAGCTCTCCCGCAATGGAATTGACCATATTGAGCAGGCGGTTGCAGATGCGGTTTAAGAACTGGTAGCCAAACTGCATAAGGAGCAGCACCGTCACACCCGCAAGCGCCCCCCAGACGGAGGAGAGCAGCCCCTGTTCAAGGTCAATCCCGCCTGCCGCCAGCACGTCGTTCACGGCATTGAGCAGCTCCTTGCCCACGTAGGCGCCGACAAGCGGCAGCACGCCGTTTGCCACACAAAGCAGCAGCATGGCAATCATCAGGGGCGGGCTTGCCTGCCATACCAGCGCAACGATATAGAACAGGCGTTTGAAAAAGCCGCCTATGACCTGCCCGAGATAGCGCGGCAGGTCCTTGATATTCTTGGGCTTTTCATACAAGCTTTGCCTCTTGGGAGGCATGGGTGGGCCTAAATGCATGGTGCCCTCCTTTATCTTTTATCTTTGTGTTGGGAGCGGCAGGGTCCCGTGGGACAGGAGAATACCGCTGTCAGAGATGGTAATCAATCCGTACGAGGGGTTTCCGAAGCGCGGGCGCCCAAGACTGCCGGGGTTGAAGAGGTACAGGGGCAGCTCGTCCCCCTGGATATACTGCTCGTCGGGCAGATGGGTGTGCCCGTAGAGGGCAAGGTCACAGCCGCGGATGCTTGCGGCAACAATCAGGTTGCCCATGCCGCCCTTTGCGTCAAGGGAATGACCGTGGCAGGCAAAGATGCGGTATCCGCCAAGCTCTATCACCCGCCATTCGGGGGCATCGCCCCACAGGGCAGGATTGAAATCCACGTTTCCGCGCACGCACCACAGGGGGCACGCGAGATGGGCGTGGCACGCCTCAAAATCCTCCAGCCCGTCACCGAGAAAAATAATATGGTCGGCGTCCGAATGCAGCTTGAGCAGCTGCGTGAGCCGTGCGGTGTCGCCGTGGGTGTCGCTGATGACAAGTATTTTCATAGGTCCTCGCACATTCTCCCCCGCCCACTCATATACTGTAAGGCAGGTAACGAAAGGAGATTTTGTGATGAAAATTGATGCAAAAATGATTGCCGCGCTGATGACGCTGCCCGATGATCAGCTCTGGGCAACAATCCGTGCGGTTGCCTCCTCTAAAGGGATTGCGCTGACCGAGACCCCTCCGCCTAAGGCGACGATGGATTCCCTGCGCGGTGCCTTCTCGGGGGCGGATAAATTTGACGTGGGTCAGGCAATTAAAATCCTCTCCTCCTATCGGGACAAGAAAAAATGAGCGAGGGACTTGACGTCGGCACGATGCTCTCTAAAATTGCCGAAAATCCCGAAGCCACAGCCATGCTGAGGGGGCTGCTCGCAGGGGCTGTTCCAAGCGAGGAGAGCGAGGGCGAGCACGGGGAGGTGCCGCCCGTTTCTTCAGAGGCAGGGGGCGCGCCCTC
>JAFQJX010000184.1 GCA_017397205.1 Clostridia bacterium
GCCTGCCGCGGAAGGGGAAGGAGGCAGGGGGTGCAATCCCCGTCTCCACGTCCATGGAATTGAGGTAGTATGCCAGCTGGAGTGCCGTTACCTTCTCGCGCACGGAGAGGTAAGCTTCCTTTGCCTGTGTCAGGTTCATATCGGATCCTCCTTACAGTGTACCGTACAGCTCACGGTACAGGTTTTCTGCCTCGCGCAGACCTCCCTGCGCGGCGCGCGCAAGCAGCTCTCTTGCACGCATATCGTCTTGCTCGGTGCCGCCGCGCCCCGTCCGCAGATAGAGGGCAAGCTGCTTGGCACACGTGAGGTTGCCCATCTGCACGCCTACGGCGTACCATTTTGCCGCGAGAGCATCTGCCGCGTTGTTGCCTGCGTTGTGATACAGGTCGGCAAGGAAGACAACCGCCTTCTCATGCCCCTGCTCGGCGGCAAGGGTCAGCCAATGAATGCATTTTTCGGGGTCGTTTTCTACGCCGTTCATGACCTGATAGTAGTGCTTTCCGAGCGTGAACTGTGCAGGGGCGTAGCCCTGTTCAGCGGCGCGCGCATACCATTTTGCCGCCTCCGCCTTGTCTACCTTGACGCCCTGCCCGTTGTAGTAGCAGACACCGAGGTGGAACTGTGCAGGGGCAAAGCCGTGCTCTGCCGCACGGCGGTAGCAGCTGATGGCGCGCAGGTCGTCCGCCTTGACGCCCGTGGATGCCTGGAAGCACTGTCCCAGCGCATCTGCCGCAGGGGCAAAGCCCGCCTCCGCCGCGTTGTAAAAGAGGCGTGCCGCCGCCTCGGGGTCGCTTTCCACACCGTAGCCGTGCAGCAGGAGATTGCCCCAGAGCAGCATTGCCTCGCTGTCGCCTGCATCCGCATTTTTATGTAGGGCGTCCAGGCAGGGAGCGAGCAGACGGACGCCTGCCTCCGCATCCTGCGCGATGCCGCCGATTTCATCCCCCTCACAGGTCAGATATCCCAGCCGCACGCGTGCCAGGGGGTCGCCCTCCTCACTTGCCGCGCGAAGCAGCTCCACCGCGCGCTTGCGGTCGTAGGCAACGCCGTCGCCCCAATAGTAGCGACGGGCGTTTTCTCCCGTTTCCGTGTGGGAGAGGGTCACGGTGGTGCCCGTGGAGCCGAAGCCACCCTCGCCGCGCTCGGTGTCCGAGAGGGCTTCGCTCACCTCAAACTCCACGCGCAGGAAGGGGGTGATCACAAGCTGTGCAATCCGCTCGCCGTCCGAGACGGTCTGGGGCAGATTGGAGTGATTGTGCAGCGCGACCATGACCTCGCCGCGGTAGTCGGGGTCCACCACGCCCACCTTGTTGGCAGGGGCAAGTCCGCGCTTGGAGGCAAGCCCGCTACGGGGGTAAATCAGCCCTGCGTAGCCGTCGGGCAGCTCCAGCGCAATTCCCGTGTGTATCATCTGCGTTTCTCCCGGCAGCACCGTCACGGTCCCGTCCAGGAGGGCATACAGGTCTGCCCCCGCCGCGGCGGCGGAGCCGTAGGTGGGCAGGGTTGCTCTTGGGTCGGTGCGCTTGATGTTGATTTTCACGTCAGAGAATCCTCAGTTTCTTTTTGCATCAGTTTTTTGGCAAGGAACTGCCCCGTATAGGACTCCTTCACACGGGCAATTTCCTCGGGCGTGCCCGTTGCAACAACGGTGCCGCCGCCGTCCCCTCCCTCGGGGCCGAGGTCAATGATATAGTCGGCTGTCTTAATCAGCTCAAGATTGTGCTCAATGACGATGACGGTATTTCCGCCCTCCACCAATCGGTCCAGAATACGGATGAGGTGTGCCACGTCCTCGGTGTGAAGCCCCGTGGTGGGCTCGTCCAGAATATACACGGTTTTCCCCGTGGACCTGCGTGCCAGCTCGGTTGCAAGCTTGACCCGCTGTGCCTCACCGCCCGACAGGGTGGTGGAGGATTGCCCCAGCTTGACGTAGCCAAGACCCACGTCGCACAGCGTCTGTACCTTTTTCTTGATGGCGGGAATGCCGTCAAAGAAGGACAGCGCCTCCTCTGCCGTCATTTCCAGCACGTCGTAAATGCTTTTGCCCTTATAGTGAACGTCCAGCGTGTCGCGTTTGTAGCGCATTCCCTGACAAACGTCACACTTCACGTACACGTCGGGGAGGAAGTGCATCTCAATGCATTTGACGCCGTCACCCTGACACGCCTCGCATCTGCCGCCCCTGACGTTGAAGGAGAAGCGGCCGGGACCCCAGCCCTTTGCCTTGGCATCGCGCGTTTTGGCGAACAGGTCACGGATATCCCCGAACAGACCCGTATAGGTGGCAGGGTTGGAGCGCGGGGTGCGCCCGATGGGGCTCTGGTCAATGCTGATCACCTTATCCACGTGCTCCAGCCCCTCCACGCGGTCACAGTCACCCGGGAAGGTGATGGCGCCGTTGAGGTCGCGCGCCAGCGTCCTTTGCAGACAGCTGTTGACAAGCGAGGATTTTCCCGAGCCAGAAACACCCGTCACGCAAAGCAGGGTGCCGAGGGGGAAATCCACCGTCAGATTTTTCAGGTTGTTTTCCCTTGCGCCAATCACGCGCAAGTACGCTCCGTTGCCCGCACGGCGTACCTTGGGGACGGGGACCGAACGTCTGCCCGAGAGGTAGGCGCCCGTCAGGGACTCCCTGCACGCGGCAACCTGCTTGGGGGTGCCTGCCACCACGACCTCGCCGCCGTGGACGCCCGCACCGGGGCCAATGTCCACGATATAGTCGGCGCTCTCCATGGTTTCCTCGTCATGCTCCACCACAATCACGGTGTTGCCGAGGTCGCGCAAGCTCTCCAGGGTGCGAATCAGCTTTCCGTTGTCGCGCTGGTGAAGCCCGATGCTGGGCTCGTCGAGAATATACAGCACGCCAACGAGGGCGGAGCCGATTTGCGTGGCAAGCCGAATGCGCTGTGCCTCGCCGCCCGACAGGGTGCCCGCTTTGCGGGCAAGGGTGAGATAATCCAGCCCCACCTCGTTTAAAAAGCGGAGGCGCTTTCTGATTTCCACGAGAATATCGTGGGCGATTTTTGCGCGGCTGTCGTCAAACGTCAGCTGCTCCACGAAGGCGAGCATTTTGCCGACGGACAGGCGGCAAAGCTGGTCAATGTTCAGCCCGCCCACCGTGACGGCAAGCATATTGTCCGTCAGGCGCGC
>JAFQJX010000185.1 GCA_017397205.1 Clostridia bacterium
AAGAAAAGGAGCATCCAAATGGCTGCACAACGCAAAGTTTTTGATGAATACAAGGTATTCAACTACACCTACGCCGGCCGCCCCCTCGTGGTAGAGACCGGTAAAATGGCAGGTCTGGCAAACGGCGCCTGCATGGTGCGCTACGGCGACACCTGCATTCTCGCCACCGCAACCGCCTCTGCCTCCCCCCGTGAGGGCATTGACTTCCTGCCTCTGTCCGTTGACTACAACGAAAAAATGTACGCCGTGGGCAAAATCCCCGGCGGCTATCTCAAGAGAGAGGGAAAGCCCAGCGAAAAGGCAATCCTGACCTCCCGTGTCATTGACCGCCCCGTCCGCCCCCTGTTCCCCAAGGACCTGCGTAACGACGTGGCGCTGTCCCTGGACGTCATGTCCGTGGACCCCGACTGCTCTCCCGAAATCACCGCAATGCTGGGCGCCTCCATCGCCCTGTCTATCTCCGATATTCCGTGGAACGGGCCTATCGGCGGTGCCTATATCGGTATGGTGGACGGCAATTTTGTCGTCAACCCCACGGCTGAGGAGCGCGCAAAGTCCACCCTGGAGCTGACCGTCGCTGCCTCCATGAACAAGGTTGTCATGATTGAGGCAGGCGCCAAGGAGGTTCCCGACGACGCAATGTTTGATGCCATTATGCTGGCACACAAGGAAATCAAGGACCTGCTCGCGTTCGTGAACACCATCATTGACGAAATCGGCAAGCCCAAGTTCTCCTACCCCTCCGGGGAGCTGGACCACGAAATGTTTGACGAAATCTTCGCATTCTGCGAGGAGCGCGTGATGAACGCGCTGGATACGGACGACAAGAACGTCCGCGACGCCCGTCTGCAGCCCATCATTGAGGATATCGCCGCTACCTACGGCGAGAAATACCCCAACCTTTCCGTTCAGCTGCCTGAGCTGATTTACAAGATTCAGAAGAAGATTGTCCGCCGCTGGCTCATCAACGACAAGAAGCGCGTCGACGGCCGCCGCATGGACGAAATCCGTCCTCTGGATGCAGAGGTGGGTCTGCTTCCCCGCACCCACGGCTCGGGTATGTTCACCCGCGGTCAGACGCAGGTGCTCTCCGTTGTCACCCTCGGCACGCTGTCCGATGCACAGAAGCTGGACGGGCTGGACGAGGAAACCTCCAAGCGCTATATGCACCAGTACAATATGCCCGGCTACTCCACGGGCGAGGCAAAGGCAGTCCGCAGCCCCGGCAGACGTGAAATCGGTCACGGCGCCCTGGCTGAGCGCTCCCTTGTTCCCGTGCTTCCCAGCGAGGAGGAGTTCCCCTACGCCATCCGTGTCGTATCCGAGGTGCTTTCCTCCAACGGCTCTACCTCTCAGGCATCCGTTTGCGGCTCTACCCTTGCACTCATGGATGCAGGCGTGCCGATTAAGGCACCCGTTGCAGGTATCTCCTGCGGTCTGATTACCGAGGACGACGGCTCCTGGACCACCATGATTGACATTCAGGGTCTGGAGGACTTCTACGGCGATATGTACTTCAAGG
>JAFQJX010000186.1 GCA_017397205.1 Clostridia bacterium
CTCCTCGCAGAATGCCGCAAGCTCCATAAGCAGCACGCCCGGCTGCACCGTGACGGTCAGGTTGTCCCTGTCAAGCTCCAAAACACGATTCATACGGGTGGTTTCCAGAAGAATACCGCCCATGACGGCAACCGCCGCACCCACAAGCCCCGTGCCGCTTCCGCGGACGGTGACGGGCAAGGTTTCGGCGTAGGCAAGCTTCATAATGGCGGAAATCTGCTCGGTGGTGGAGGCGCGCACCAGCACCTCGGGCATACAGGAGATGCCGCCCAGCTCGTCATGCCCGTAATCGGGGCTGATTTGTTCGCCTGCGAGGACGTTTTCCTCTCCGACAATCTCACAAAGTGCCTTGATATGCTGTTCTGTTACCTTGTTATACATGAGAGGCGCCCTCCTTGACGTAATTCAGCAGTCGGGGCAAAATTTCATTAACGTCCCCCACAACGGCGTAATGCGCGACGTCAAAAATCGGCGCGTGCGGGTCGGTATTCACCGCAACGATGCAATCCGCCTGCTTCATACCTGCGGCAAACTGCACGGCGCCCGAAATGCCGAGGCACAAAATGAACTTCGGCTTGACGGTACGCCCGGACAGACCAATCTGGTGGCGCGCGTCAAGAATGCCACCCTCCACGAGAGGACGGGTGCAGGCAAGAGTGCCGCCGAGGGCGTCTGCCAGCTCCTGCGCCATTTGGCGGTTGGCGTCCGACATGGCGCCACGTCCGATTGCCACAATGACGTCCGCCTCGGAAATATCCTCCTCGCGGGGGCGCTCGGCAACCGAAAGTATTTCTATGGCGCTCGTCAGGGCATCGCCCGCCACCGTCATGGGGACGATTTCACCGCTTTCCGCCTCCTGCATAGGCGGCTCGGAAAAGACCTTGTAGCGCACGGTGCAGAACTGCGGGCGCACGTTCGGGGAAATAATCTGCGCCATAATATTGCCGCCAAAGGCGGGGCGAATCTGCACGAGGTCCGTGTTTTCCTTCATTTCAAGCACAGTACAGTCGGCGGTCAGACCCGTGCGGCAACGCGCCGCCACGCGGGGCGCAAGCTGTCTGCCGAGATTGGTGGCGCCCACCAGGATGCTGGAGGGCTTGATGCGCCCGATAAAATCGTAAAACGCCGCCGTATACGGCTCCACGCGGAAGTGGCGCAGCGCCTCATCCTCATAAACGAAAATCTTGTCCACGCCGTAGTGCAGCAGTCTGCGCGCGCTCTTGGCAAGGTCACAGCCCAGCATCAGGCAATAGACGGGGTGGCCCGTCACGGTTGCAAGCTCCTTTGCCTTACCGATCAGCTCGTAGGTGACTCTGTGAATCTCGCCGTCCGCGTGGTCCACGTACACGCAAATGCCGCGCCACGCCGTCTTATCAATTCCCTGCTGGGGTGCCTCGTCCTCTATGTATTCCACGACCCCCTTGGGTCCCTTCCGCACGCACATTTTGCACATTTTGCAGGCGGCGGTAATATCCAGCTTGCCGTCGGCGTAGGTGATGGCACCAAAGGGACAAAGGGCTGTCAGCTGCTGTGCGTTTTCTAGCGTCACAAGCCCTTGGTTGATTTTTAACGTTCCCATAGTCCCTCCTTACAGCAGCTTGCGGTCACGCATCAGAGCGTAAATACCCTCTGCCATCTCGCGGGCATCTCCGCCCAGGGTCCTTTTGTCGGTGTTCTTTTCAGGTGGGAAGATGCGCTCCACCTGCGTGGCGGAGCCCTTCAGCCCGTAGTGGCTTTCGTCGGCATCCTCCATATCGGCAAAGGAGAGGAACTGCACCCTGTCGTCCGTCACCGTCTGCTTGACCTTGTAGGAGGGCAGACGGGGGGAATTGATTTCTCCCTCCACGGAGAGAAGACAAGGAAGCGCCACGCTTTGCCGCACCACCTTGTTATCAAGGGAGGCGGTCACGAACACTCTGCCGTCGCGCACCTCGTCTACCTGGAGAACGTTTGAGAGGTTGGGAATTCCAAGGTATTCC
>JAFQJX010000187.1 GCA_017397205.1 Clostridia bacterium
GTTTTCAAGTGCGTAAACGTCCTTGGTTTTGCCTGCGTACAGCTTCTTCATAAGAGAATCCTCTTTTCAAAAAAATTTTTACGAACATATTTTACCACAACTTTTCATAGATTGCTATATCTTTTTTTCCGCTTTTTGTAAAAAAATAAAAAATGATGGGCGTGCTTTTTTTGCGAAATAGATAATTTTGCATTTTGTCTTGGCACGGGGCAGGGAAAGGCGGACCCGACTCTTGACAAACGCAAAAGAAATCTTTATAATAGAGATATCCGTGAGGGAGTAATTGACGCGCGCTCATGCGCGCGGGGTAAGTCAACAACACCGGTCGCGCACGCGCCTGGCTTGCCTTAGATAATGAGACTCATGTACGGCAACCCTTTTTGCTGTACCTGCGTCATGGTCAGGTGCATGCCTGGCTTTTTTGTTATGTAGGAGTGATTATGCAAATCTGGGAGGTTTTGCTGCTGGCGGTTGCGATGGCGATGGACGCCTTTGCCGTTTCCGTCTGCAAGGGGCTTGCCCTTGAGCGCGTCAGATTCAGGCATATGCTGCTTGTCGGCGTCTGGTTTGGCGGCTTTCAGGCGCTGATGCCTGCCGTCGGTTATTTTCTTGGCAGCACCGTGGCAGACTATATTGAGCGCTTTGACCATTGGGTCGTGTTCCTCTTGCTTGGCGTCATTGGCGTCAATATGCTGCGCGAGGCGTTTTCAAAGCATGAGGAGTGTGACTGTGAAACGGACGCCTCTCTCTCCCCCCTTTCCATGCTGCCCCTTGCCCTTGCCACCAGCATTGATGCGCTGGCGGTCGGCGTCGGCTTCCCCGGGCTGCTTTCGGGCATTCCCCAGATGCTGGCGGTGGTTGGCACCATCGGGGTCGTGACGCTTGTGCTTTCGGGCGTGGGCGTGCGTGTGGGCGCCGCGTTCGGAACCCGCTTCAAAAGCAAGGCGGAGGCGTGCGGCGGCTGTATTCTCATTTTTTTGGGCGTCAAGTTCCTGCTTGAGGGGCTGGGTGTCCTCGGGGCGTAGGTCCCCCGCGCCGTGCCGCACACGGCGCAGAGAGTCCGTTCGTATTTCCATTTTATGCAAATATAAAAAATGAACAGGAGAAAAGCAATGAAGCAAGCGTTTTATGCCAAGGGCTGCGACGAAACCTTGCAAGAGGTCGGCTCCTCAAGGGAGGGTCTTTCCACCCAGGTAGCCGAGGAGCGCCTTGCCCAGAACGGCAAGAACAAGCTCGCTGAGGGAAAGAAGACTCCAATCTGGCGTCGCTTCCTGCAGCAGTTGGCAGACCCCATGATCATTATCTTGATCTGTGCGGCTGTCATTTCCGGCATCACCTCCGCATTCGGTGAGGAGAAGGAGTATGCCGACATTATCATCATCATGGCGGTGGTCCTGATTAACGCCATTCTCGGCGTGGTACAGGAGTCCAAGGCGGAGGCGGCGATAGAGGCCCTGAAGCAAATGACCGCCGCGACCACCAAGGTCATCCGCGACGGCAAGCAGGTGCTTGTCAAGAGTGAGGACCTCGTCGTCGGTGATATCATCGTGCTGGAGGCAGGCGATGCCGTTCCCGCAGATGCACGCCTTCTGACGGTTGCTTCTCTCAAGTGCGAGGAATCTGCCATGACGGGCGAATCCGTCCCTGTCAACAAGCACGCAGACGCCATCGTTACCGAGGACGGCCGTGTGCCGCTCGGCGACCGCAAGAATATGGTCTTTATGGGAAGCACCGCCGTTTACGGTCGCGGTGTTGCCGTCGTGGTTGCCACGGGCATGGATACCGAGATGGGTAAGATTGCCGGGGCGCTCAGCGATGCAGAAAACGAAAAGACTCCCCTGCAGATCAAGCTGGCACAGCTGTCCAAGATCCTGACCTACCTGGTGCTGGGCATCTGCGGCGTTATCTTCATTTATAATATTATCGCGCAGGACCACGGTGCGGGCAACTTCTTCGCCGCGATTCTGAGCGACTCCCTCATTCCCGCCGTCAGCTTGGCGGTGGCGGCAATCCCCGAGGGGCTTGCGGCGGTGGTGACCATTCAGCTGTCTATCGGCGTCACCCGCATGTCGAAGCAGGGCGCCGTTATCCGTAAGCTGTCTGCCGTAGAAACGCTGGGCTGCACCCAGATTATCTGCTCCGACAAGACGGGAACCCTCACTCAGAACAAGATGACCGTGGTGGACAACGCCTGCGCTGCAAACGTCACTCTGCTTGCAACGGCAATGGCGCTCTGCTCTGACTCCAAGCCCGACGAAAACGGCGAGGCACAGGGTGAGCCCACCGAGAACGCGCTTGTCAACTACGCCTACAAGATGGGTCTGAACAAGTATGACCTTGAGGCAGCCACCCCCCGCATCGGTGAGATTCCCTTTGATTCGGGCCGTAAGCTCATGACCACCGTCCATCAGACGGCGGAGGGCTACGTGCAGTATACCAAGGGTGCTCCCGACGTGCTGCTTGGCCGCTGCACCCATTATCTGACCGAGGATGGGGTGCAGGAGCTGACCGACGCGACACGCGCCGAAATCCTTGCCGCAAACAAGGCAATGGCAGACAAAGCCCTCCGCGTGCTTTCCTGCGGCTACCGCACCTACGAGGCACAGCCCGCCGAGGAGGACTACGTCCCCGAGCAGATGGAAGCAGGCATGATTTTCTGCGGTCTGGTCGGCATGATTGACCCCATTCGCCCCGAGGTGAAGGCGGCAATCACCGAGTGCCGCTCCGCAGGCATCCGTGCCGTCATGATTACGGGCGACCACAAGGATACCGCCGTTGCAATTGCAATGGAGCTGGGTATCATTGACGACCCCAGCCAGGCAATCACGGGCGCTGAGCTTGATCTTATCAGCGATGAGGACTTTGCCGAGGAGGTTGTCAAGTATTCCGTGTACGCACGCGTACAGCCCGAGCACAAGA
This sequence comes from Clostridia bacterium, assembly GCA_017397205.1. Lineage (GTDB taxonomy): Bacteria > Bacillota > Clostridia > Oscillospirales > CAG-272 > UBA1740. The sequence continues at coordinate 2,920 of JAFQJX010000187.1, forward strand.
CGCGCATCGTCAAGGCGTGGAAGGCAAGAGGCAAGGTCACCGCTATGACGGGTGACGGCGTCAACGACGCGCCCTCTATCAAGAGCGCCGATATCGGTGTGGGTATGGGTATCACGGGCACCGACGTAACCAAGAACGTCGCAGACATGGTGCTGTCCGACGACAACTTTGCCACCATCGTCAAGGCGGCAGAGGAGGGGCGCCGCATTTACGATAATATCCGCCGCGCCATCCGTTTCCTGTTGTCCTCCAATATGGCAGAGGTCATTGCGGTATTCGTTGCCACCATGCTGGGCTTTACCATTCTGCGTCCCACGCATCTTTTGTGGATCAACCTCATCACCGACAGCTTCCCCGCGCGTGCGCTGGGTATGGAGCATGCCGAGAGCAACATTATGCACCGTCCCCCCCGCGACAAGAAGGAGGGTATTCTCTCCGGCGGTCTTGGCACCGACGTCGTTTATCAGGGCGTCATGGTCGGTATTCTCACCCTTGCCGCGTACTTTATCGGGCATCTGATGGAGGTTGTGCTCCACGGCGGTGGACTTTCCACCTACTGGGCAACCTGGCAGGACAGCCCCGACGGCGTGACGATGGCATTCCTGACCATGTCTATGGCAGAAATCTTCCACTCCTACAATATGCGTAGCGAGAGAGGGTCCATCTTCGGCATCAAGAGCCACAACAAGTACCTGTTCGCGGCGATGGCGTTCTCCTTCGTGATGACCGCCGCCGTGATTTACGTGCCCTTCCTGCGCGATATGTTCAAGTTCACCAGCATTGACTTCGTGGAATACGCCGTGGCAATCGGAATTGCCCTGCTCGTCATTCCCACCGTGGAAATCGTCAAGGTGTTCCAGAGAGCGCGCGCAAGAAAGAAAAACGCCGCGTAACGCAAAAGCAAAGCAACCCAAAAGGACCGAGAAGCATGCTTCTCGGTCCCTGTTTTTTGCCCGACGGATTGCAAAGGACGGCGGAACGTGGTATGCTATACGCAACAAGAAACAGGAGGGTACGAGGAGATGACCTTTCAAATTCAGGGAAGTGAGTTCGTCCGCGACGGAAGGCCCGTCAAGATTATTTCGGGCGCGGTGCATTATTTCCGCA
>JAFQJX010000188.1 GCA_017397205.1 Clostridia bacterium
CATATCCCATTTGAAATAATCAATTTTGATGCCTGCAAAGGTCTTTGCAAATATGTCCTTCAGGTAGTTCAGGACCTCGGGGTTGGACATATCCAGCACCAGCTGATCGCGGGAGAGCAGGGGGTCTCTGCCGGGAACGTGAAGCGCCCATTCGGGGTGTGCGCGGTAGAGGTCGGAGTCGGGGTTGACCATTTCGGGCTCCACCCAGATACCGAATTGCACGCCCTCTGCGTGAATTTTATCCACGAAGGCCGCAAGCCCCTCGGGGAACTTGTCGCGGTTTGCAAACCAGTCGCCAAGTCCTGCGCGGTCATTGTTGCGCTTGCCAAACCAGCCGTCGTCCATCACCAGCATATCAAAGCCGGTTTTCTTTGCTTCGCGGGCGAAGCGGACAAGCTTCTCCTCGTCAATGTTGAAGGAGCATGCCTCCCAGGTGTTGAGGACCACGGGATGCGGCTTGGCTGCCTCGGGGGGCAGAATGTGACGGCGCACGAAGGCGTGCAGATTGCGGGACATCTGACCGATACCGTGGGCAGAGTAGGTCATAATTGCTTCGGGAGAGCAGAAGCTCTCGTTTTTCTCCAGCGTATAGGAGAAGCAATCGTCTCCAAGTCCTACCAGCACGCGGGTGTGGCTGAGCTGGTCCACGTCCACCTCGTCAAGGAAGGAGCCCGAATAGACGAAGTGAAAGCCGTATGCCTCGCCCTTTTCTTCGGTGGCATTATGGTCGCACAGGGCGATGAAGGGATTGTATTGGTGCGAGGAGGTGCCGCGCTTGGAATACACGGACTGGGTGCCGTGGTGCAGGGGCACGCGCTGGAAATTCGCCTCCAGATTGTGGCTGCCCCACAGGGAAATCATATCCAGGTCCGCGCGCCCGATATCCAGCATCAGGGGCATACAGCGGTCAATGACAACCTCCTCCTTGCCCTTGTTCTGGATGACCATATAGCGGCTGATGACGTCCACGTCGGCAAACACGGTGTAGTACAGCTTGAGGCGGCATCCGCTGACCGCGTCAAGGAGCGTCACCTCCAGCGTCTGGGTTTTCTCGTCTGCGCGCGCGGCGGGGAGCCCGTCCAGGGGCATACGCCCACGGAAAATGCGGTAGGAGTGATAGGCAAAATCGCAAACGCCCGTTCCGTCCGCGCTCAGGCGCAAGGCGTTGGGACGGAAATCTCCCGAGCCGTAAAAGGAGCATTCCTGGGGAATGAGGTCGGGGGACTTGCTCTCATTGTATCCCGCCGGATAGGGAGCAAAGGAACGGTAGGGGTAGGTGGGCTCAGGCAGCTCACGCGTCCGTTTACCGTAATAGGTATGGTAAAGATAGCGGTTCAGAACAATCTCGAAGGCATAGGTCGTGTGCTTGGTGTTGATGACAAAGCGACCCTTGTCCTTGTAAAAGCGGATAGACATAGTGGGTTCCTCCGTTTGTGATATGCCTTTGCTTAAGGCGAAAGAGTGACAGTTACCTCTGCCGCCTGTTCGGCAGGGATGTGCGCCCGCTCGTTCCCGTCCACCCTGACACGAAGCCCCTCGCGCTTGCTCCAGGAAACGTCCAGGGTGTGCCCGTGGTAGCGCACGTCGCTCAGGGTAAAGAAGTCAAGCGAGGTGCCCAGCGGACGGATGACCAGCGCGCTTGTGCTTGATGGGCGGATGCCGCAAAGCCCCGTGATGACCAGGTCAATAAAGCTGGAGTGGTTGTAATGCCTGCCGCGATCCTTCATGGGGCTGTTTGCATCGCGCAGGATCTGGCGCGCCAGCCAGATACCGGTATCGGGGTGCATATTCTCGTCCAGCCACGGCGTTCCGTCGGTGTCGCGGTGAGAGGCGGAATATTGCAGGAGCAGGGTCATAAAATCCCTGTCCGTTATGACGGGGTGTTCTTCGGTATTCAGGTATTCAATCACGGCAGTCAGGGTCTGTGCCGTGGCAAAGGGCCATACGGGGCCGTTCCAAAGGCAATCGTGCGGATGGAACTTCATGTAGTCGGGGTGCCCCGCGTCTGCGGTGCGTAGCCCACACGCTGCAAGGAAGCAATCGGGGTCCAGCAGGTTGCGGAAGCACCCGTCCCGACCCTTGTCGGCAAGCCCGTATATCCAGGGAATGTAGCCCACCTGCTCGCGGACGTTCTGCGCTTCGCCGCTGTCGGAGAGGGTGCCGAACATACCGATGCTCTCGTTGTACAGCTTTTCATTGAGGAGTCGGCGCAGGCCGTCTGCCTCCAGGCGGTAGCTCTCTGCCTGCTCTGCCTCTCCCAGCCGCTCGGCAATGCTTGCCAGGGCATAGGTATCGGCAGCCATATAGGAGTTGAGCGTGGGGCGCAGGCCGTTTCCCGAGATGGAATATTCCATACCGTCACGGTTGCAGGTCTGGGTGTAAAGACCGCTTTCGGTTTTGTGGTCGTCCCAGGCGCGGTGAATGGCGCGCAGGTGAGGGTAGAGGGCATTTGCAAGGTGGGTGTTGCCCGTCACGTGCTCCAGCGCCAGCACGCTGTCCGCGAGAGGGAAGCTATACAGGCGAGGATTGCCCACCGTGCACCAGAAGCGCGCGTATTCCTCCAGCGGCGAGACGTCGTGCATCCAGCGCCCGTCGCGAAAATGGTGGGAGGCGGCACAGCTGATGGTATTATAGATGCCCGCCCAGGGCACGTCGGGCAGAAATTCGGAGATGACGTAGCCGTTGGGGGTTTTCCTGACGTGGCGACCGTAGAGCTCACAGCGGTATTGATAGGTGACGTTCAGGGACTCGTCGGAGGACTGAAATTTTGGAAAAGTGACGCCCATAGCACGGCTCTCCTTTCGTTTGCAGAGCATTTTCAGGGAAACGTGGGGCGGGGAGCGTGACGCATTCTCTGAAAAGCACTCATAGCAAATTGCATGCCTCTAATTATATCACGGCGTTTGTCGCTTTTCAACTTGATTGTCCCGAAAACCGCGCGCCAGGACAAAGAAAACCGCCCAATCGGGCGGTTTTTGTGATTTTTTCAAAGCGCAGATGCTGTAATTGGTATGGGAAGTGCATTATTGGGGAATCAGACGGTTTTCTTGTAAGAGAGAAACAAATGCATCGGTGAGAATCCAACGAGTTCCGTTTTCTATAAAATAATAGAAGCCGCCTGAGCAGTATATTCGGTCCTCGATTGCCAAACGCGGGAAATCTTTGAGGCAAAGCTTAATTTGGTATCCTGATAAATAATCATCGGGCTCCAGGTTGCTGTCACCGATTTCAATCATGTCAAAAAAGACAAGCTCAACGTCGGTTTCGTCAATATAAAACAATGCTTTGGAAAGGTCGTAGTCTTCCTTTAGGTATATGTCAAAAGAAAAATCAATCGAATTTCTGCTTTCCCATATACAAAAAGGATCTTCCGTTGTGTTGGAGTAAATTCCTATGGCAAAAGGGAAACTGTAGGTGCCGCCTAACTTAATATCGTCCTTTGTGGTTTTCAAGGAAAGCCAATCTCCAACGCAATCATACTGCATATCCTTGTAAGTTAGAGCGATATACTCACCTGTATCTGATTTGATATATGCAACATCACCGTAAACAATCATGCATGATGACATAGATGCACAAAGCAGGACAATCGTTAAGAAAAATGAAAATACTCTCAATGCTTTCTTCATACTCTTCTCCTTGCCTGACAAGGTGTCTTTTCCATTATTATAGCACAGTCTTTTAAAAAAACAAGTTTTCAGTGAAAAGCAAAAGACCATCCCAGCCAAGAATAGAAAAAAGCGCACCGCGTGGGTGCGCTCTATCCTTGTGACGTGTGTCC
>JAFQJX010000189.1 GCA_017397205.1 Clostridia bacterium
CATATCTCGCCGACGCAGTCGGTTATATCACGCCAACGCAGTTGGCATATCTCGCTCCGCGAGTGTTGCACGCACCGCAGGTGCATCTCTCCCTCTCTCCCTTTAGGGAGAAAAATGACAAAAGCCCTTGACAGGCACCTCGGCTTGTGCTACAGTAGGAGTGCCAAAACAGAGTAGGACATATGCGTGCGAAAGCATAGTGCCGACGGGACGGGGAGTTGTCCGTCGGACGAAGAGCGGGAAACCGCCACGGTATATGGTCCGCATCCCGCTGCTTACATATGGGGCCTCCTATGTAAACAAAGGGTATTTTTGTTTACAGGAGGTTTTTATTTTGAACACGGTGATAAAACACAAGGGACAACTCGTGCGCCTCACGCTTTGCGGCGCAATGACGGCGCTATGCATCGTCTTCTGCCGTCTTCTCGGCTTTCCGCAGACGGGAATCTGGCGCGTGGACTTCGGCTTTCTGCCGATTGCCGCGGTGGGTCTGCTGTACGGCCCCCTCTGGGCAGGGGTGTCTTACGGTGTCGCCGACCTGATTGGCGCCGCCATTTTTACGGGCGTCAACCCCATGATTACCCTGCAAAAGGCGCTGATTGGCGCCTTGATGGGTGCCTTTTTCCGTGGCAGAGAGCGCCTCGGCTGGGTGCGTATCCTCTTGTCCATGGCGCTGATCTCGGTGCTGCTTGACTTTGCCGCCATGACGGTCATTTTCCGCGTCTATTTCGGGTACACCTGGGGAGCGGCGCTCCTCGCGCGCGGCGTCAACGCCGCCGTGAACTTTGCCCTGCGCGTGCCCATTCTGCTGGTGTGTGACCGCCGTCTGATTCCCCTGCTCGCCACGAAAGGAGCCCGTCTTATGGCAGACTTTTCCTCCTACGCCAACAGCTTCCAGGCGACCCCTCGCCTCGGCCTTGCTCGCATCCGTCACCTGATGGGTCTGCTCGGCAACTCACAGGAGCAGCTGTCCTGTATTCACGTGGGCGGCACCAACGGAAAGGGCTCCGTGGTGATGCTGCTTGACGCCATTCTGCGCCACGCAGGCAAGCGCGTCGGGCGCTACGTTTCCCCCAACCTCGTGCACGTGGGCGAGCGAATTGCCGTGAACGGCACTCCGGTAAGCAATGCCGCGCTTGCCGCCCTGCTTGCCAGGATTGAGGGCGCCGCAGGGGAAACAGAGCGCGCGCTCGGCGAGCGTGTCAGTCAGTTTGAAATATGGACCGCCGCCGCCTTTCTCTATTTTGCCGAGCAACGCTGTGACTACGTCATTTTAGAGGTCGGCATGGGGGGCGAATTTGACGCCACCAACGTGATTTCCTCCTGCGTCACGAGCGTATTGACCCGCATTTCCCTTGACCATACGGAGTATCTCGGCTCCACCCTTACAGAGATTGCCCGTACCAAGTGCGGCATTATCAAGGACGCCTGTCAGACGGGCACCGTCGTCAGCGCCCCCCAAGACCCCGCCGTCATGGAAATTATCAAGGAGGAGGCAGAGAAGCACGGCAACTCCGTCATTTTTGCAGACCCCCCTGAGCCCCGCCGCCACTTTGGAATGCACGAATCGTTTTTCTTCGAGGGCTACGGAGATATCCGCTGCGGACTTTGCGGCGTTCACCAGATTGAAAACGCCTGCGTGGCGCTGACGGTCGCAAAGCTTCTTCATATTGACATTTACGACGCCCAATGCGGCGTGACCTACGCCACCCACCATGGGCGGCTGGAGGTGCTGCGTGAGGACCCGCTTCTCATCTATGACGGCGGACACAACCCGAACGGCGTGGAGGCGCTTCTTGTGTCACTTGACCGCTATCTGGGAAAGGACACGCCGCGCGCCTGCATCGTTGCGTGTATGCAGGACAAGGACCTCCCTCTTATGCTGAAGCTGCTCTCACAGCGCCCCACCGTCTTTTTCTTCACCACGGTGCAAAACAATCCTCGCGCCATGACAAGCGAGGCGCTGACGGAGGCGGCAGCCGCCCTTGGGATCAAGGGAACCCCCTGCCCCACCCTGGAGGCAGCCATCGCGGCGGCAACCGACACCCGCCTGCCCACCGTCATTTTAGGGTCGCTGTATCTGTATGCCGACCTGCCTGAAACACTGTGCCCCCTGAAAGGAGAGCTCCCGTGACTGAGATTCTTTTGAACGTCATTTCCGCCGTTGGCGTCATTGCCTTTTCCGTGGCGGGTGCCATTGTTGCCATTGACCACGGCGTGGACCTGTTCGGGGTCCTGCTGATGGCTGGGCTGACCTCCTTTGCGGGAGGGCTGACCCGTGACGTTATCATGGACATTACGCCCCACCTGTTCGTGGATCGCTTTTATTTTCTCCTCGCGGGCATTTCCTGTGCAACCGCCCTGGCGGTCTTTTCCGTCGCGCGAGGGCTGGGGCAGCGCTTCCGCCAAAAGGAGGCAACCATTGAGCGCATCAACAACGTCTTTGACGCCCTGGGCCTTGCCGTCTTTGCCACGACGGGCGCCGACGTCGCCATGCGGACGCTGGGGGATGCGGAGAACGCCTTTTCCGTGCTGACGCTTTCCGTCCTGACCGCCATCGGCGGCGGCATGCTGCGTGACGTGTGCCTTGGGGAAATCCCCTTCGTTCTGAAAAAGCGCATCTACGCCGTCGCCGCCCTCGCAGGCGCGGCGACCTTCTACGTTCTCCGTGTGCTTGCGGTGTATACCCCCCTCGCCATGCTGTGCGGCATCTTCGTCACCTTCGCGCTCCGCCTGCTGGCAACCATATTCAGGTGGAACCTGCCCAAGGCATTCCCCGACAAGCCGGAAACGGAAAATAAAGAAAAATAACCCTTTCATCCGAACAGGAAGCCAAAAGGACCGCCGCATTTCGCGGCGGTCCTTTTGTACATTTGCACACGAAGCGCACGCTTGACAACTGAATATATGAGTGTTATTATTTTTTTGTGTTGGCATCTTATATATTGGCAGGGGTTGCCATATTATCCATCTGCTTTTAAGGAGAAACTGTTATGCTATGTAATCAATGCAACAAAGAAGTTCCCGAGGGCGCAAAGTTCTGTCCTTTCTGCGGAACTGCGCTTCCGCTTCCAGAACTTGAATCTGTAGCGATTGAGTCCACTGTATTGGACGAGTCCCGGG
>JAFQJX010000190.1 GCA_017397205.1 Clostridia bacterium
CCTAAAACAAAAAAGCCCCTCCGTCTACCTAAAATAAAAACGCGCGCGGCATCAGCGCGCGCTCACGCGCGTACGGGCGCGAGCAAGCAAAGGAAAAAGAGGCGCGGACGGGGCAGGGAAGCGCTCCGCTCGGTGGGACGGGAGGCAGGGCAATCTTCACAAGGGCGGATGGCGCCATTTGTGCATTTGCACGGCAAGCTCGCTTGCGTCTGCTTGCTTTTTCTTTGTACAAATGTAAATAATCTGTAAACAAAACAGGTAGAATGTAAACAATTTGTAAATTATAAAACAAAGAGAAAAAACAGGGCAGAAAAAAGGCGGCGACCGCCCAAATAATGCCCCCGAGGGCGTTAGAAAAGGGGATATTTGGTATATTATTATAAAAAAATTGGAAAAACCCTTGACAAAGTGTAAAGCGGAGGATATAATCTTAAAATGCGTCAGGAGCGCAAAAGCAAGGCAGATGCCGCAAGGGGACGCGCCCATTTTGCTTGCAAAAGGGGGGCTGCGCCCGATTTTTGGCAGCTTGCCGCGTGTTTTTTATGCGCGTGCGTGTGTAAAGGGGGTATTTTGCCCTTTTTTAGTGCGTATGCGTGTGGGGGGCGCGCCTGCAAAGCCCCTGCCGCAGGGCGGCACCAAATCCGTATTTTTTTAGATTGGAGTTGATCATATGCTTAAGCCCCAACAGTTAGGCAAGACCACCAGAATGAGCTTCTCAAAAATTGATGACGTTCTGGAAATGCCCAACCTTATTGAGGTGCAGAAGAAGTCCTTCGAGTGGTTCTTGAAGGAAGGTCTTCGCGAGGTGCTTCGCGACGTTTCCCCCGTCGTGGACCATTCTGAAAACCTCTCCATTGAGTTCGTGGATTACTCAATTGAGAGCCAGGCAAAGTACACCATTGAGGAGTGCAAGGAGCGCGACGCCACCTACGACGTGCCCCTGCGCGTGCGTACCCGCCTGACCAACCGCGAGACGGGTGAGGTCAAGGAATCCGAGGTATATCTGGGCAACCTGCCTATGATGACCGAGACGGGCTCCTTCGTCATCAACGGCGCTGAGCGCGTTATCATTTCTCAGCTCGTCCGTTCCCCCGGCATCTATTTCCCTGTGCCCGAAAAGGACAAGTCGGGCGTTGCCTCCTTCGTGGCAACGGTCATTCCTTACCGCGGTGCATGGCTGGAATACGAGACGGATGCCAACGGCATTTTCTACGTCAAGATTGACAAGAACAAGAAGCTGCCCGTGACCGTCCTGATCCGCGCTCTGGGGATTGAGAGCGACGACGATATTCTTGCCACCTTTGGCGACGAGCCCTCTCTCGTGGCTACCTTTGGCAAGGACGAAAGCGGCACGCTGGCACAGGAGAACGGCACCTCCTACCGTGACGAGGCGCTGAAGGAGATTTACAAGAAGCTCCGCCCCGGCGACCCTGCAATCGTGGAGAGCGCCGAGATTCTCGTGTGGAACCTGTTCTTTGACCCCAAGCGGTACGACCTGTACCCCGTGGGGCGCTATAAGTACGACAAGAAGCTGTCCCTCGCTCTGCGTATTCAGGGCACCACCCTGGCAGAGGACGTCATCAGCCCCCTGACGGGCGAGGTGGTTGCCGAGGCAGGCGCCTACCTGTCCCGCGAGCTTGCCAAGGCAGTTGAGGATACCACCGTCAACCGCGTCGTCGTCAAGGACGCGCAGGACAAGGACGTTGTGGTCTTCTCCAACAATACCGTTCTTCCCGAGCTGGTGCTGGGCTACTCCCTTGAGGACTGCGGCGTGCGCGAGAAGGTGCGCGCCTCCGTGCTGAAGGAGCTGATAGAGGAGACCGAGGGCAACCCCGAGGCACTCAAGGCAGCCGTGTGCGAAAACCTCGACCGCCTGGTACCCCGCCACGCAACCAAGGACGATATTTTCGCATCCATCAACTATCTTCTGAACCTGATGCACGGCATCGGTCAGCACGACGATATTGACCATCTGGGCAACCGTCGCCTGCGCTGCGTGGGTGAGCTGCTGCAGAATCAGCTGCGCATCGGTATGTCCCGTATGGACAAGAACGTCAAGGAGCGCATGTCCGTGCATGACGCCGCCGAGATGACCCCCGCTACGCTCATCAACTCCCGTCCTGTGACGACTGCGATCCGTGAGTTCTTCGGCTCGTCTCCTCTGTCGCAGTTCA
>JAFQJX010000191.1 GCA_017397205.1 Clostridia bacterium
ATCGAACCCACGCGGCCAGCTTGGAAGGCTGGAATTCTACCATTGAACTACACCCGCAAAGGGTTCTTCCGCTTGGACCTTGACTATTATAGCCCAAGAAAAAATCTTTGTCAATAGAAATTTTGAGAAAATTATGAAAATCTTGATTTCCCTGCGTCACTATGTTAGAATATTACATATATAAAGGAGGGCTGATATGCGAAAATACCTTTGCCCTGATTATTATTTTGATACGTACAGGGAGATTACCCCCGCTTTTCTTCTTGAGGTGGGGATTCGGTATCTCATTCTGGATATAGATAACACTCTGGCGCCCTACGAGCAGCCCGAGCCGGACGAGCAGATTCTCGGCTGGCTTGCCGCCCTGGATGCCGTTGGCATCCGCGCCGCCTTTGTTTCCAACAATAAGGCACCGCGCGTGGAGCTGTTCAATGCGAAAATCGGCATACCCATGTTTCCCGAAGGGAAAAAGCCCCTGCGCCGCGGCACCGTCCGCGCCATGGAGGCAATGAGCGCCATTCCAGAGCAAACCGCAACGCTGGGCGACCAGATTTTTACCGACGTATGGGCAGGGCGCCGCATCGGTGCACGTACCATTCTCGTGCCCCCTATCAAGGACAAGCGGGACCCCTTTACCCGTTTGAAACGTCTTCTTGAAAGGCCCATTATGCGCTATTATCGTAAAAGAAAGGAACGGGTAAGCAAGTGAGCAAAAGAACAAGCCCTCTCTTTGGCCCCGGCGGAAACGCTGAGGCATTTTACGAGGCAGGATATAAATCCACCCTCTATGCACCCATGTGGGTTGCTTCCGAGGGACTGACCGCCTATGAATTTGAGGCAGGACGGGGCATCGGTGCCTCGGGTGACGCCCTGACGGCGATTGGTGCCGCCGCGCGGCAGGCAGGCATTTCCATGTCCTTTCACGCGCCATATTTCATTTCGCTTTCGGGCGTGAACACCGAAACGCGGCTCAAGAGCATTGATTACATTGAAAACAGTCTTTGGGCGGCAGACCTGCTTGGAGCTGGCGTGATTGTCGTGCACTCGGGCTCCTGCGCCAAAATTACCCGCGAGGAGGGGATGCGCCTCTCCTCTGACACCCTTTACAAAACGCTTGAGAGGGTAGGGTATCCGCAGGTGAAAATCGGCATTGAAACCATGGGAAAGAAAAATCAGCTCGGAACGCTTGAGGAGGTCATTTCACTTTGTGAAATGGATAGCCGTCTTGTCCCCGTTGTGGACTTCGGTCACCTGAACGCAAGGGACCTCGGCGGCGTGTTCCGCACGAGCGACGATTTCCGCCGCGTCTTTGATGCAATCGGCTCACGTCTTGGGCAGGAGGTTGCGGCAAATCTGCATTGCCATTTTTCCAAAATTGAGTGGACCGATGCGGGCGAGAAAAAGCATCTCACCTTTGACGACCGCCTGTACGGCCCCGATTTTGAGCCGCTGATGGATGCCATTTACCGCGAGGGGCTGACCCCGACGCTGATTTGTGAGTCCGCAGGTACACAGGCACGCGATGCCAAGCAAATGATGGAATATTACGAGGGTTTAAAGAAATGAAGCTGGAGAAATTACGCCTTGCTATGCAGGAGAAGGGAATTGATGCCCTGCTCGTTACGGATGAAATCAATCAGCGGTATCTTCTGAACTACGCCTTTACGGACGGCTATCTTGTGATTTTGCAGGAAAGCGCCTATATGGTGACGGATTTCCGCTACCGCGAGGAGGCGGAAAAGTACGCCGATCCTGCGTTTCGGGTGGTGACCCCGACGCCCCGTGCGCCCTACGTACAGGCGCTGCTTAAGAAAGCACGTGTCAGGACGGTGGGATATGAGGACAGACGTCTGACGGTTGCAGAGTATCACCGCTTTGAGGAGCTGCTGTCGGGCTATTCTCTCACCCCCGTCGGTGGCTTGCTTGAGGAGCTTCGTCAGTACAAGACGGAGGAGGAGGTCCGCCTGATGCAGGCGGCGCAGGACATTACCGATCAGGCATTCTCCCATTTGCTCAGCGTATTGCGTCCCGATATGACCGAGATTGAGGTTGCGCTGGAGCTTGAGTTTGAGATGCGCCGCCTGGGAGCGGACGGCTACGCCTTTGATACCATTGCGGTATCGGGCGACGCAAGCGCTCTGCCGCACGGTACGCCGAGAAACGAAAAGCTGCACCGCGGCTTCCTGACAATGGATTTCGGTGCAAAATATAAGGGCTACTGCTCCGATATGACCCGTACAGTGGTGATCGGTCGCGCAGACAGCGAGATGAAGCGGCTTTACGATACCGTCCTGGAGGCGCAGAAGCAAGGAATTGCCGCCGTCCGCGCGGGCGCCGTATGCCGTGAGGTGGACGGTGTTGCAAGGACGTTGATTGACGGCGCCGGCTACGAGGGCTGCTTCGGGCACAGTCTGGGGCACGGCGTGGGCCTCTTTATTCACGAAAGCCCCCGTCTTGCACAGGGGGCAGGGAACGCCTGCCTCGTATCCGGGCAGGTCGTTACCGTGGAGCCGGGTATTTATCTCGCAGGCAAGTACGGCTGCCGCATTGAGGATATGGTTCTGGTACAGGAAGAGGCCTGCTACAACTTTACCCACAGCCCCAAGGATCTGATTGAAATCCTGTAAGGAATTTCCACATTTTCCAAAAAACCTATTGCAATAAGCAAAGGATTATACTATAATAAAAGAGCAAGTGACGGGCGACCCGTCAGGAGGCGCCGTGCGTACAGCGGATGCACGGGCAAGGGCCTCCAACTATACCAAGAGCCGCTGAAAAGAAGGATATTATGGCAACTATTACCGCAGGTGATTTCAGAAACGG
>JAFQJX010000192.1 GCA_017397205.1 Clostridia bacterium
CACCTGCTCGGCGGTAAAGAGGTAGCCCTCCTGCCCGTCGGGGGTGCGGTGCATCATCTCGCCGTATTCCTCAAGCGTGATACGGGTGGGGTCCATGTTGCAGGACGCAAGAATGTTGGAGTTGACCACGATATCGCAGGCGATATTGAAGAGATACGGGTCGCGGTCGTGGCGGCGCGTGCAATGCAGGAGGGCACAGTGCAGCACCTCGTGCATCATGACGAATTCCAGCTCAGCGTCGCTTACCGTATCCAAAAAATCGGGGCCGAAATACATACGCTTGCCGTCTGTGGAGGCGGTTTCGCACTCCTCGTCCAGCGTCATTGTCATATGCATCAGCAAGACACCGTAAAAGCCGTGCGAGCAGAGCAGATGAAAGCGGGCAAGCAGCAGGCGTCGTGACAGAGCTTGAATTCTTGCCGCATCAAGTGCCATTGAGTAATCTCCCCTTGGTGTTCAGCCATTTGGCAAAGGCGGGAATCCGCATCAGCTTGGTTTTGAAATCGGGCTCCAGATACATATAGTCCCGAAGAAGCACCGCCGAAAAATCGGGGGGCAGGGTGTCCGCATAGGCAATGGAGTTGGCAAGCGCCGTCAAATCCGTTTTGTGCTCCCTTGCGTAGGCGGTCATTGCGGAGGTCAGCGCGTAGAGCGCGTCCGTGGAGGTCGGTGCGGGAGGGCGCCGCCCTGCGAAAATATCGGGAATGGAGGGCAGGGTCCTGTACACCTTGTCCCAGGAGCGGAACTCCAGGGCAACCCCGTTGCCCACAAGCCCCGCAATCATGGGATACATGGCGCCCACGTCGTCGGAGGCGGCGCGCAGGAGATTGCTCACCATTTCCCAGGAACGGGGAGTGGGGAATGCCAGGTCCTCCTCCGCCGGCCGCTCACACATCAGATAATCGCGGCGGAAGGAAAGAAACCCGAGCACCTTGGGATGCACGCCCTTTGCCACCGCCCATTCGCGCCACGCCTCAAAATCCGCCTGCACCTCTATGTGCAAAAGACGGTTGGCAAGCGCCTTTGGCATCTTGTATGCGCCGGACTTGTCCGTCACGCGGTTGCCCGCCGCGACAACAACGCAGTTGTCGGGCAAGCGATGCTCTCCCACCACGCGGTCCAGCGTAATCTGATAGGCGGCGGCCTGTACGGAGGGGGGCGCCGCAGAAATCTCGTCTAAAAAGAGAAAATTAATGACGCTCGGGCTTTCGTCCATATCAAAAATCTTGGGCTTCAGCCAAACGGCAAGGGTTTTGTCGGCGTTTGCCGTAGGAATACCGCGCAGGTCAATGGGGTTAAAGAGCAGAAGACGCACGTCCGTCACACGGGTCTGTTTGCCCGTCCGCTGTCCGACCTGCTCGGCAATCTGGCGGATTGCCTGGGATTTACCGACACCGGGAGGACCCCACAGCATAATGGAGGGCACCGTCTTGGCAGGCAGGTTTGCCCGCAGGACGGGGACGAGGGCATCGCTGATATAGGAAATGACCTTATTCAGGGATAGTGTGGGAATGTTGGAATTTTTGATATTACTCATCGTCTGTCACTCCTAACTTTTTATCAATGTCTTGAAGCTTGCGGCGGCACTCCTCAATCTTATCGCCGTAATCCACGCGCTTGCGAAGCTCCTCGCGCAGGGCGAACGCCTGCTCCTCAAGGGTGAGGAGGGAGTCCTCAAGGCGGCGGAGATGCGCCCCGAGATTGGCAAGGAAATTGTCAATGCGGACGAGGCGTCCCATATCCTTGTCACTCATATCAATGCGGTAGCGTCCCTTTGCCACCAGCCAGACGTAGGGCTTTTGCGGGAGCATATAGGCAGGGCGAAGCACGCGGAAGCCCTGATAGGTCATAATCTCGCGCTCCTCGCCGTCAAAGGTGTCGCCCGACAGCGCCTCGTTCAGGCGGTCGCGGACCTCGCGCCGCTCCTCGGAGGTATACAGGCGGAAGGCGGCGGCACATTCGGTGATATCCTGGGTGCACCGCTCCACGCAGATTTTTTGCTGCTGAATCCTTGCAGGCATATCGGCAAGCTGCGCCTCCAGCCGCTCTCTTGCCTCCAGCGTTTTGCGCTGTAGCATCTGATAGCGGGCAAGCTCGTTTGCCACCTCCACGCGCTTTTTGACAAGCGGATTACCGATGGCAAGCGCCTTGACGGAGGCGTAGTCCAGGACGGTGTCGTCCACCTCGTCGCCGCTGCGCTGGCTGATAAAGCCCGAGAGCAGGGCGCAGATAAAGCGCTGCTTGGTTTCCAAGAGCTGCCAGGAATAGGCGTCAAAGGAGCCCTCGGTGATATAGCGGTAAATGAACACGCGCTGATTCTGGTTGCCTTGTCGCAGAATACGTCCCTCGCGCTGTACCATATCGGAGGGGCGCCACGGCACGTCCAGGTGATGCAGGGCAATCAGCTTGTCCTGCACGTTGACACCGAGCCCCAGCTTGAAGGTGGAGCCAATCAGCACCATAATCTCGCCCGTACGCACCTTTTCAAAGAGCGTCTGGCGGCGCGCCTCGGTGTCTGCATCGTGAATAAAGGCAATTTCCTCCTCAGGAATGCCGAGGGAAATCAGCCGCTCCTTCAGCTCGTCGTAAATATTGAAGCCCATCTTGGGGGTGGAGTTATCGCAGAAGACAAGCTGCGTTTCGCGGGTGTAGCGGCAGCGCGCGTAGACGTTGTAGACGTTTTCGGCACAGCGCCCTACCTTGTTGTCCGTTTCGCGTGCCCCCTTGTCCACCAGACGCAAATCCAGCGCCGCAAGGCGACCGTCCACGGTGATTTTGAGCATATTGTCCTCTTTGCGCGTGACCTGTCCGTTGCGGATGCGGTCTGCGCGGTGGGAAATCTCATTCAGGTAATTTCCGAAAGCAAGACTTTTGGGAATCAGGGTGTCCGTGTAGCCGTCCAGCTGCGGCAGGCCGTCGCTCCTGTCGGGCTTGTGGAAATCTGCAACGCAGGAGAGCAGGGAGGTCAGCTCGGGCAGGTTGTGGAAACGGGAGAAGCGCGTTACAAGGCGGTAATTCTGCGTATCCACGTCCACCTCAAACTCCGTGCGCCGCTCGGCAAACATACCGACCCACGCATCAAAGGAGCCGAGGTCCAAGAGCTCCAGCGCCCCACCCTGCAGGTATTTCTGCATAATAAAGGCGTCCGTGATGGAATTGGTAATGGGGGTGCCCGTTGCAAACACCACGCCGCGCCCACCGTTTGCCTTCTGGATACAGCGGACCTTGCTCATCATATCGTCACAGCGCGCGGAGCCGTCGCGGCTGATGCCGTAGGCGTGCTCAATGCGGGTGCCGAGGGTGACGTTCTTGAAATTGTGTGCCTCGTCCACGAACATGGTGCCGATGCCCAGTTCGTCAAAGCAAACGGCCTCCTGCGCGGGGTCGGGGGAGAGCGCCTCCCTTGCAAGGCGGCGGTCGAGCACCTTTTTGCGTGCGCCGAGGGCGGTAATTTTGAAGTCCCCCTGTGCGTCAATGGCCGCCTGCGTCTGGGATTGCTCCTCCTTGAGCGTTTCCGTCACGTACGCCTTGGAGAGCGGGATTTTGGAGAAGCAGCTGTATGCGATAATGATGCCGTCAAAATCCTCGTCGCGCATACGCCTGAGGGTTTTGTTTTTCTTCTTCGGGGTGAAATCCTTGGGGTCCACCACGAGCAGATTGGCGTCAGGGTACAGGCGCAGGAAGATGCTTGCCCACTGTCCCGTGAGGTTGTTGGGCACCACGTAGAGGTTTTTTGCGGAAATCCCCATACGGCGCAGCTCCATGCCCGCCGCCACCATGACGAAGGTTTTGCCCGAGCCCACGTCGTGGGCAAGCAGGGTGGCAGGGGAGAACAGAATCCGCGCCACCGCGTTTTTCTGATAGGGGAACAGGTTCACGTCATGCGCCATGCCGGGGAAGGTTAAGAAGGAGCCGTCAAAGCGCCGCGGCACGAAGGTGGCGTAGGTGTCCTCAAATAGCTTGGTCAGGCGCCACTTGCGCGCCTCGCTTTTCCAGATCCAGCCGCGGAAGCGCTTGAGCAGCAGCTGCTGCTTTTCCATGGCAAGCGTGGTTTCGCTTTTGTTCACAACGCGCGCGGTAATTTCCTTGCCGTGCGAGTATCTTCCCGTGCCGACCTCGTCCATGACGGTGACGGTTTTCATATTGAGCGTGTGCTCAATAATTTCCAGGGCATTCATACGGTAGGTGCCGTAGGTGGAGGTGGTGAGAGGCGCACTTTTTCCGTAGCGATAGCGGCTTTTCATGGGAATTTCCCACGCACCCGTCAGGGTATCGTGCCGTACCGCGAGGTCCTCCTGCTTGGCGCTATGCTGGCGGATGGGTCCAAAGAGGTGAGTGATAAAATCGTCCACGATATCCGTGGGCAGCCACGGAGACCCCAGCGTGACGTAAATATCCTTTGCCGTCAGGGAGGGGGGAATGATTTTTTCAAGCGCCTCTACGTTGCGGTCAAAATAGCCGCCGTATTTGAGCGTCGCCGCCTGAGCGGTGTTCCATTTTTTCTTGAGATTGCCCGAGAGGTATTCCTCTGCCGTTTCCCAGCCCGCAAAGGGGTCCTCCCCCCACGTGTCGGGATTCTGGTATACGGCGGTTTTCAGCCCCTCCAGGCATTGGTCAAGGGTTTGCCCCGAGACCTCGCAGATATACTGCATATCCACGCGCGCAAACTTGGTCAGCGACATAATGAGGGCGTCTGCGGCGGTGAGCATCTCTCCCTCCACCACGGGGACCCCTCCGCCCCCGAACAGGAAGTCCCAGTCCGTGGAAATATCCACGGGACCCTGCGGCACCTCCCACTGTGGGGGCGTATCGGTGAGTATTTCGTCGTCAATGCTGTCCGTTGCAATATCCGTCATAGGGACCTCCTTTCCTTGTGTGTCCTGAGTGTGCCCTCCCGCGGTGAGAGGGCACAAAACAACACGGTGCCAAGCGCAGAGTGTAAAAAAGAAAAGATACGGTTTCCTGTATCTTTTTTGTCTTGCAAATTGGGGGACGGGGGTGCCTGTCCCCTGTTCCGTGTGTTATTATTATATACTTTTCCCTTCTTTCCTGTCAAGGGAGATACAGCGCAAAGCGACACGTTTTTGCAAAAAATAAATGCAAAAAGGTGAGCGCCGAAAAAGGCAGGCAGGAAAGCGCCCCCACGTGCAAGAAAAAGG
>JAFQJX010000021.1 GCA_017397205.1 Clostridia bacterium
ATTCGCCGCAGGGTGCTACGCAGTTTTCGGCGAGCAAATATTCTGGAGAGGCAAAGAAAAAATACGAAGCAATATAAGATCTTGCGAGCATTTTTTCTGCAGCATATACGAATATTTGCCGTCAAAAACCTTGTGAGCTCGGCTCCCTTCGGCTATGCCGCCGTCTAATTCACCTTGACAATGGAAAGAATGAGAGATATAATAAATTAAGAAATATGAAAGGAGCGCGGAGAGCTTCTCCGCAACGAATATGGTCGTTACCAAGGATATGATTATCGGCGAGGTGCTTGACGCCGCACCCGAAACCGCACAGTTCTTTTTTGAGATTGGCATGCACTGCCTCGGCTGCCCCCACTCCCGCGGTGAGAGCATTGAGGACGCCTGCCTCGTGCACGGCGCAGACCTGGACGCGCTGCTGGACAGAATCAACACCTATCTGGCTGGACAATAACCGTGTCTAAACCCGCACTGAGCGCACGCCTGCGTTTAGCGGCGGCGTATGTCAGGCAGGGGGCGTATTTTGCCGACGTCGGCACCGACCACGCCTACCTGCCTGTTTTTTTGATACAGGCGGGCAGGATTGCGCGCGCCGTTGCGACGGACGTCCGTGAGGGTCCCCTTGCCCACGCCGCCGCCACCGTGGAGGCGGCAGGGCTGACGGAGCAGGTGCGTCTGCTTCTGGGGGACGGTGCCGCACCGCTTGCGCCGCTTGGCGTAACGGACGTTGCCCTTTGCGGTATGGGAGGCGAACTGATTTGCCGCCTGCTGGACGAGGCACCCTTTCTCCGCGACCCCCGTGTCCGTCTGATTCTCCAGCCCATGAGCCGCGCGCACAAGCTGCGCCTGTATCTTTCCTCCCACGGCTTTTGCCAGGAGGACGAGTCGCTTTGCCGCGCGGGGGACAAGTTCTACACCTGTATCCTGGCGCACTATACGGGCATGCCCTACACGGAGCGCGATGCCGAGGTGTATCTCGGTCGCTCCATTCTGGAGCGTGGCAAGGCGCACCCCGACTTTTCCGCGTACCTCACCTATTACATAGGCCGCCTGTCTGCCCGCCTTGCGGGACGGCGCGCTGTCGGAAACGCCAGCCCAAGAGAAGAACGGCTACTGCTTGATTTGGAGGCACTCTTATGACAGTCAAAGAGCTTTATGACCGCCTGTCTATTTCCTTCCCCACGGAGCTTTCCTGCGAGTGGGACAGGGACGGCCTGATGGTCTGCCCCTCCCTGGACGCCCCCGTTACGCGCGTGCTTTGCACGCTGGACGTCACCCCTGCCGCCATTGCGCGGGCAAGGGAGGTGGGGGCTGAGGCAATCCTTTCCCATCACCCCGTGCTGTTTCATATGCCCGAGGCCATAACGCAGGGGGACCCCCTGGCAGACAAGGTGCTCTCGCTTTTGCAGGCGGGCATTTCCTGCCTGTGCTTCCACACCCGCGCGGATGCCGCCGCAGGCGGCGTCAGCGACCTGCTTGCCGCCGCTATGAAGCTGGCGGACGTCTACACCCCCGAGGAGGGGGACGGCATTCTCCGCGTTGGCACCCTGCCCCGTCACGTGACGGCGCGTGAGCTGGCGGAGTGCGTCAAGAAAACGCTTGGCTCCCCTGCCGTCACCTACGCGGACGGAGGCAAGCCCATTCGCTATCTCGCGCTTTGCGGAGGCGAGGGCAAGGATATGATAGACGCCGCACGCGCCAGCGGTGCCGATGCGCTTTTGTGCGGTCGCGCGGGCTACCACGCCATGCAGGACGCCGCCGAGGCAGGACTGACCGTCTTGGAGGCGGGGCACTATCACACCGAGGTGGCAATCGTGGGGCGGTTTGCCGAGCTTGCAAGGCAGGCAGGGGTGGAGGCAATTTGCTACACCGAATGCCCGATTGGTGTCCTGTAACGGTTGACAGAAGCGCCAAAAAGGGCTATAATGACGAAATAACGGCTTTGCCGAAAAATGAACAGGACAGTACCATGACACTTTACGAAGAGCTGGTCGCCCGTGGGCTGATTGCCCAGGTGACCAATGAAGAAGAAATCAAATCCATGATTAACGCGGGCAAGGCAACCTTCTACATTGGCTTTGACCCAACGGCAGACTCCCTGCACGTGGGGCATTTTATGGCGCTTTGCCTGATGAAGCGCCTGCAAATGGCAGGAAACAAGCCCATCGTGCTGATTGGCGGCGGCACCGCCATGATTGGCGACCCCTCGGGGCGCACCGATATGCGCAAGATGATGACCGAGGAGACCATTGCCCACAACGTCGCCTGCTTCCGCGAGCAGATGAGCCGCTTTATTGACTTCGGCGAGGGCAAGGCAATCGTGGTCAACAACGCCGATTGGCTGCTGAAGCTGAACTACGTGGAGCTGCTCCGCGAGGTGGGCGCCTGCTTCTCCGTCAACAATATGCTTCGCGCCGAGTGCTACAAGCAGAGAATGGAGCACGGGCTTTCCTTCTTGGAATTCAACTACATGATTATGCAGTCCTACGACTTCCTGGAGCTCTACCGCCGCTACGGCTGCAATATGCAGTTTGGCGGGGACGACCAGTGGTCCAATATGCTGGGCGGCACCGAGCTGATTCGCCGCAAGCTGGGCAAGGATGCCCACGCCATGACCATCACCCTGCTCCTCAACTCCGAGGGCAAGAAGATGGGCAAGACCCAGTCGGGCGCCGTATGGCTGGACCCCAAAAAGACCTCCCCCTACGATTTCTACCAGTATTGGAGAAACGTGGGCGACGCCGACGTGCTGAAGTGCATCCGTATGCTGACCTTCCTGCCCATTGAGCAAATCAATGAAATGGACGCGTGGGAGGGCAGTCGCCTGAACGAGGCAAAGGATATCCTCGCATACGAGCTGACCAAGCTGGTCCACGGCGAGGCAGAGGCAGAGGCGGCACGCGCCGCCGCGCGCTCCCTCTTCGGGGGCGGCAATATGCAGGAGGCGCCCACCGTCACCCTGACGGAGGCAGACCTCACGGGCGGTGCTCTTGACCTCATCGGACTGCTCGTCAAGGGCGGTCTCGTTCCCTCTCGCTCGGAGGGTCGCCGTGCCATTGAACAGGGCGGCGTCACCGTAGAGGGCGAAAAGGTCACCGACGTGCAAAAGACCTACACCGCCGACGAGCTCCGCGCAGGCCTGCTCATCCGCCGCGGCAAAAAGACCTTCAAGCGCCTGGTGCTGGAGGCGTAACGAAACCCATAATGACACAACAAAGGACCGAGA
>JAFQJX010000022.1 GCA_017397205.1 Clostridia bacterium
AAAGTGCCTTGTGTTCTGCACAGTATAAGTACTCTCCCACCACTCCCATGTTGGTCTGTATGGCAATTTTGTCTCTGCTCTACATATTGCTCTGTCTTGCGGTACTTGTGATAGCAGTTCTTTACCTGCTTTCCCTCTTCGGAATCCCCAATGTTCATCCAAACAATTTCTGGCGGGCTTTGTTATCCCTGTTCTCCTTTGTTCCCGTTTGCTTGATCTCTCTTGCTTTTTCCTGTAGCGCAATCTATGCGAGAAAGGTCTCTCTTGCAAGCCCTGCTATCGTCACGCTTTGTGCGGTTGCCCTCTTTTTTGCGGGTGCCATTTCGGTTGCATACTTGTTTGGCGATGTCAAAAAACGCCCTAACCCCATTCCCAAAATTCTTACAACTGCATTAACGATCGTACTGATTGTTGGAGCATTTGCTCCCGCGTTTCACTGTGACGTTTGGGGAACTTTCAGAGGCAGAGAAACCCCTACTACCGTCACCATACAAGAGGGGTATTCGTATTTTAACAGTTTGGTTCTTACCGAAGATCAAGTGAATAGCTTAGAGGACCAATGGGAAGACACGGATGTTGATTTCAAAGAAAGCACAAAATCGGCCGTGAGTTTCCTATTCTATCGGTCAGTCAAAAACATTAAGGCGGGTTTTGGTTCATATGATAATCGAAGCGTTCTTAGAAGTTTAGAAACGGGCTACAGAATGTTTGACTATTATCCTCTATTTGCCCTCATTCCCGTTTGTATGCTATCCGCTGTTATTTTCGCTTTGCTGATTATAAGGCAAGCTTTAGTAAGTTCCTGTGTCACTCCCAAAAAGCGCTTCAGAAGCCCTCTCGTGTTCAAAATTCTGTTGGTAGTTTCACTTGTGATTGCGCTGAGCATTATGATTGTATATTTGTCAACGCTGTCGCAGCGAATTACTCGCTACCAGCTGCATGACTATTCCATCGGCATTTCCGGCGGCATTATCGTTGCCTTGTCCGTTTCGGCACTTTTGTTCTTCGTTCCCGCAAACGAGCGCCTGTCTAACAAAAGAAAAGCGCCTCGTGACCGTAACTTCTACACCGTATTTGGGGAGGAAGAGGCAGTCACAGAGGAAGCCGTGAATTAAGAACGTCACTTTTTAAGAGGGTCGCCGCGAAATGCGGCGACCTTTTGTCTTAAGTCTGCGCCCCTCCCGCTTTGCTCCGCCCCGCGCGGCGACCTTCTTCCTATATTTTTCGCACGGGGCATTGAAAAACGGGGAAACATTTGCTATCATAAAAGAAAAAACGGGAGGCATCTATGAGCCAAACGGAAAAAGAAAGAAGCTCGCGCGGCGGGACTGCAAGCATTGTCGGAATCCTCGCAAACCTGCTTCTCGCGACAGGAAAAATCATCACGGGCGCCCTTTTTGGCGCCGTCTCCGTCCTGGCGGACGGTCTGAATAATCTGACGGACTGCGGCAGCAGCGTCATCTCCCTCGTGTCGTTCAAGCTGTCCTCCAAGCCGGCAGACAAGGAGCACCCCTACGGGCACGAGAGAATTGAGTACGTCTGCTCCATGGCGGTGGCATTTCTGATTCTGCTGATTGCATTTGAGGTTGGCAAGGAGGCGCTTGGAAAAATTATCACGCCGCAGGACCCCGTCTTCTCTTACCTGACGCTTGCCGTCCTCGGCGCATCCATCGCCGTCAAGCTGGGGCTGTTTTTCTACAACCGCCGTGTGGCAAAGCTGCTGGATTCCCAGATTCTCCTGGCAACGGCGACGGACTGCCTCGGCGACTGCATCTCCACGGGCGTGGTGCTTATCACCACGGTCATTACCCATCTTTCGGGGCTCCACCTGGACGGCTACGCAGGACTTCTCGTGTCCCTGCTCATCGCCTGGGCGGGCATCGGCGTGTTGCGCGAAACCCTGTCCACTCTGATCGGGCAGGCGCCCGACGCCGCCCTGACGGAGAGCATCAAGGAGCGCATTCTCGCCCACCCCGAGGTGCTGGGTCTGCACGATCTCGCGGTGTATTCCTACGGTCCCAACAAGTATTTTGCCAGCGTCCACGTGGAGGTGGACGCGCGCGTGGACGTCATGACCTCCCACGAGCTGGTGGACGATATTGAACGGGAATTTGCCCGTGAAACGAGCATTCTGCTGACGGGGCACCTGGACCCCATTGTCACGGACGACCCCGAGGTCAACGAAATGCGGGCGCGCGTGGGCGAGATTGCAAGAGGGCTTTCCCCCGACTTTTCCGTGCACGATTTCCGCATGGTCAAGGGAGAACGCCACACCAATCTGCTGTTTGACGTTGCCATTCCCTACGGCACCGCCTTGACCCATGACGAGATACGCTCCTATATGGAGGACGCCATTTCCGCCATCAACCCCGCCTACCGCGTGGTGATGACCGTGGAGCATGCAATCTGACCGGATGCACAAAAGCCCTCGGGCATGGGTGAATTTCATTTCCCCTTGGCTCCCTCCGGGAGGGGGCTGTC
>JAFQJX010000193.1 GCA_017397205.1 Clostridia bacterium
AACCCGACAATGTCGGGTTTTTGCATAGGAGGATTTATGGAACTGACCTGTTCCTTTATGACAAATCAAGACGAGCTGGCTGCCATCTGGGAGGGGGGCTGCGCCCTGTATGCACACCTTTGTGACAGGGAGGAGGAGCTTCTTGAAAACACGAACGCGCTCCCTGCCTTTATGAAGGTGCATTTGTGCCTGACGGCGGACGTGGACTATGCCACCTCGCTGTTAGAGCGGGCGTATGAGCGTTACGAAAAGGACCTATCTGCATCTCAGAAGGAGCAGGTGCGCGCCCTGCAGTATGCTTCGGCGCTTGAAACGTACGCAACCTACGTGCAGGACCCCGAGCGGATCAAGCCGCTTCTTGCGCTTGCAGAGAGGTTGTTTTCCGCCGTGGATGAGCAGGGTGACGGCTCCTTTGCCGTGCAGGGGCATCTTCTTGGGGCGTCGCTTGCGCTGGAGCGTGTGCGTGCAACTTGCGACCTGCCGATATCCAAAATTGCATACGGTCGCCGCAGCGAGGCATATCACAAGGCGTATTATCGCTCCCGTGAGGGCATTTACCGCGCAGGAGATGAAGCCCTGCTGCCAAACGTGCACGCGGCATATTACGGCTTTGTCAGCGACGATTGCTATGAAAGCGTGCGTGACCTCTTGATTGCGCATTCCTTTGAGGTGCCGAGATGCGCGCGCGGCTGGCTTCTTATGGCGCTGTATCACCTGGAGGCGTATGACGCCCTGTTTCCCGCGCTCCTGGAGTGCGGAAGCCCAACCCCTGACGGTGAGCCGGAGGAACTGTGGCTGCTTGCGGCGCTTCTGACCCTGCTTTGCGGTGTGAATCTGGAAATGCTGGGGAAGGGGATTCATATGGCAGACCCGCATCTGCCCGACTACGTGGGATACCGCCTCGTTCTGCCGTCGCCCGGCGGATACCTGCCCTTTGACGGCGGAGAGGATATTCATGACTTCCTTGGTTGATCAGCTTCTGAAGCTGATCTTTCCGCCGCGGTGCGTCTGCTGTGGAGAAATCATCTCCCTCAAGGCGGATGATCTGTGCGAGAAATGCAAGGGAGAATACGAGGAGGCAAAGAGGATGCTTTGCCCGCGCTGTGTTCTGCCTTATTCCTCCTGCACCTGTGCAAGCCGCTTTATGACCCACAAGGGGCTGGGCACGCTTATCAAGCTGTTCCGCTACCGCGCGGGAGAGCCAGATGCCGCGGAAAACAAGCTGATTTACCGTCTCAAGCACGCAAACTGTCAGGCAACGGAGCGGTTTATCGCAAGAGAGCTTGCGCCCTTGATTCGCGCAAAGCTTCATGAGAAATACGAATACGTCATCGTCGGCGCACCGCGCTCTGCCACAGCAATTAAGCGCGATGGCTTACATACCTGTGCCGCGCACTTTCCCGTGCGCTCGGGGTTCCGTATCTTCCCGCCGTCAAGCGCATCTGCGACGAGGGAGAGCAAAAGAGGAAGAACCGAAACGAGCGCCTTGCGGCAGCAGGTCGCTCCTATGCGCCGAATGGGAAATATTCTCTCAAGGGAAAGCGCGTGATTTTAGTGGATGACGTTGCCACCACGGGCGGCACGCTCGTTGCCTGTGCAAACGCCGTGCGGCGTCTTGGGGCGCGCGGAATTCTCGCTTGCGTTGTCGGCACGAGCTTCTCCTATGCCGAGCTTGAGGATAAAAAGCGCTATGACGAGGCAAAGCGCCGCCTGACGCTCCCTCATCTCTATTACAAAAGATAAATCAAGTGAAGGTAAAATGAAAAGAGAAAAGCCAGCGGTTGTCCGCCGGCTTTTTTACTTTGTTTAGTCATTTTTGACGTGCACGTCCATCTGGGGGAAGGGAATTTCAATTCCGTTTGCCTCAAGCGTTGCCTGGAAGCGCTCCGTCAGGTCAAAAAATACGGTCCAATAATCACTGTTGTTGCACCAGACGCGGACCGTCACGTTGAGAGAGGAGTCAGCACATTCCTTCAGGCGGACGAAGGGGGCAGGGGACTCAAGCACCAAGGGGTGAGAGGTCGCAACCTCGGTCAGAAGCCGCTTTACCTGCTCCACGTCAGAGCCGTATGCGCAGGAGGCAATGATCTCGACGCGGCGGGTTTTCTTTTCAGAATAGTTGGTGACGTTGGCGTTGGAAAGGGCGCCGTTCGGGCAATGAATGACTTTGTTGTCGGGGGTGACGAGCGTCGTGTAGAAAATCGTAATTTCCTCGACGGTGCCCTCCTCGCCCGCGCCCAAGATATAGTCACCCACGCGGAAGGGGCGGAAAATCAGAATCATTACGCCGCCCGCGAGGTTGGCAAGAGAGCCCTGCAGGGCAAGACCGATTGCCACGCCTGCCGAGGTCACAAGTGCAACAAAGGAGGTTGCGGGAATACCAAGGACGGTTGCCGCCGTAATGAAAATAAGAGTGCGGAGAGCAACGTTAATCAGGTTGATGAGGAAATTTGCAACGGAGGTTTCCAGCCGCTTGGAAAGCTTACCCTTGCGGAGTCGCTTGATTAAGAAGGAAACCAGCTTGCTGCCCACGATGATAATCAGCAGGGCATAGACCAGCTTAAGACCTACGGAGGTACCGAGCTCAATCAGAAAATTGAGAAAATTTTGTCCGATTTCTTTCCAGTTCATAATAAATTCCTTTCAGTGAATTGGTTTACTAAAAAAGCGGAGCTTTGTCAGGACAAAGCTCCGCGTGCTTGCTATTAGCCGATTTTTGCGTAGTTGACCTTGATGCCGGGGCCCATAGTGGATGCCACGACACAGCTCTTAATGTACTGACC
>JAFQJX010000194.1 GCA_017397205.1 Clostridia bacterium
CAAGGGCAATTTTTCTCTCGTCAAAGGGGGTGATGCCGTCCTTTTTGATTTCATACCGCTCGTGACCCTTGCCTGTCAGGAGAACAAGGTCACCTGGGGCCGCCATGATAACGGCGTGGCGGATTGCCTTTTCGCGGTCTACAATCACCCGTCGCTTTTCCTTTTCGGTGTGTCCCTCAAGAATGTCCTTGATAATCGCGGCGCTATCCTCGCCGCGGCTGTTGTCCGAGGTAATAATGGTATAATCCGCTCCGCGCGCGGCGGCGCGCCCCATTGGGGCACGCTTGCTTTTGTCCCTGTCGCCGCCGCACCCAAAGACGAGGATGATTTTTCCTCCCCCCATTCTTTTGGCGCAGAGAAGCAAGCTTTCCAGCGCCTTTTCCGTATGTGCGTAGTCAATATAGACGCGCACGTTGTCCCAGGAGCTACCGACAAATTCCATGCGCCCCGGTACTGTTTTGATATGTTCCAGCGCCCCGAATGCCACCGTTGGCTTCACGCCGAGAGAAATAGCGGAAATCGCAGCGAGAACGGAGTTGTATACGGTGAACGCCCCCGGGATTTGCATATGCACGATTGTTCGTATTTCCTTGTAGCGCAGAAAATAGGATATTCCCTCGGGGGTGCCTTGCACGTCGGTTACGCGGGCATCTCCCTCCCAGATACAGCCACAGGTGGTCACGGGGCAACAAAGACGGGAGGCGAGGGCTGCGCCGTAGGTATCGTCGCAATTGACGGTGGCGTGCGCTGCCCCCTGAAACAAAAGCTCCTTTGCCTTTCCGTAGGCGCTCATATCCCGGTGAAAATCCAGATGCTCGGGGGAGAGGTTTGTAAAGATTGCCTCGGTGAAACGAATGGGGGCTACCTTTCCAAGTGCAAGCGCGTGGGAGGATACCTCCATCACAACGTGCGTAACGCCTCTTCGCTTCGCCTCCGTAAGAAAGGGGTAGAGGAGGTCGGGGTCCGGGGTCGTCATGGTCGTCTGACGCACGTCGTGCTCCTCCTGCTTTTCACCGTCTATATAGGTGCCTGTTGTTCCTATCAGGGCGGTTTTGTATCCTGCCGCGCGCAGGCAGGCGGCAAGCATCGTGGCGGTGGAGGTTTTGCCGTTGGTGCCCGTGACCCCGATCATGATGAGTGATTCCTGCGGCGAGCCGCAGAATCTGCTCCACGCAAAGGCAAGTGCCTGACGGGTTGAGGGAACTGCGATACAGGGGTATCCCTGTGGAAGTCCGTCCACCTCGTCCTCGTCAATGACCGCCAGGGCGGCGCCGCAGGCAAACACGTGAGGCAATAAGCCGTGAGAGTTGGTTCTGGTGCCCTTGATGCACACAAAGAGGCACCCCGGGATGACACGCAGACTGTCACAGACAATGGCGGATATTTCCGTCTCGCAAACGTCGGGTGAGCAGCTGACGGGGGTGTATTCCTCCGCAAAAAACAGGTCTTTGAGCTTCATAGTACCCTCGTAATATGAATTAATCCTCGTCGTCCGTATGCAGAAACGTCAGGGTAACAACCGTCCCTTTTTTAACCTTGAGCCCCGCTTGAGCGGATTGTGCCGTTACGTAGACTTCCTTTCCGATATAGTAATTCCTCGCCCCTGCAACCTCAATGTTCAGCCCCGCCGCTATCAGCGCGGCGTTAGCACTTTGTGCATCCATTCCCACAAGGGACGGAACGGTTGTATATTCCTCGTCACCTCCCGTATAAAGAAGAACACTCCCGCCAAGGGAGGGGCGCAGGGCGGTGCCCGGTGCAGGGATTTGAGAGAGCACGGTATCGCCGTTCCCGACGACGCGGCAGGATAGCCCCGCATTTTTGACCGCCTTGCTTGCCTCGCTTACTGTCATGCCGCCATATTCTCCTACCAGGACCTCACTTTCCTCGTCGGAATAGTGCGGCTCATATTCCAGGTAGGGCAGGACAGTCGTAAGCACGCCTGAAATATAAGGGGCGGCAACCATGCTGCCGTATTTTCCGTTTTGCGGCTCATCCACAACAATCAGGACGGCAATTTCAGGGTTGTCGGCAGGGGCAAAGGCAACGCAAGACCCTACGCGGAGGTAAGAATTTCCGTTTTCGTCGAGCACGTCAAACTTCTGGCTGGTCCCCGTTTTTGCGGCAACCTGATAGCCCGAAACGTAGGCGTTTTTGGCGCCTCCGTCACCCGATACGCCCCCCTCAAGGCATGCGGCTACAAGGCGGGAGGTTTCCTCGCTGATCACGGTGCGCTTGACGGTTGTTTCGTGCTCCCATACAACGGCGCCGTTTGTGTCCACAATCTGCTCTACCACGTAAGGAGTTACGAGCTTTCCGCCGTTTGCGGCACAGGCAACCGCCGTGATTTGCTGGAGAATATTGACCTTAAACCGCTGACCGAAGGAGGAGGTGGCAAGCTCCGTCGTGCCAAGCCCCTCAAGGGTATGAAAAATTCCCATTGCCTCACCGGGCAGGTCCACGCCCGTTTTTTCAAGATAACCGAATTTTTCAAAATATTCGTAAAACTTTTCTGCACCTATTTTTGCAGCAACCGTCATCATGGTCGGGTTGCAGGAATTTTGCAGTCCGTAGGAAAAGGTAAAGCCCGAGCCGTGCCCGCCACGCTTGTGGCAGGAGATATTGTATCCGCCGACGGATAGGGACCCCGAGC
>JAFQJX010000195.1 GCA_017397205.1 Clostridia bacterium
GCCCGGCTTGCAGAAGAACTCCAGCTCCATCTGCTCAAACTCACGGGTGCGGAAAACGAAGTTACCGGGGGTAATCTCGTTGCGGAAGGATTTACCGATCTGTCCCACGCCAAAGGGCATCTTGCGGCGGGTGGAACGGGCAACGCTCTTGAAATTGACGAAAATACCCTGTGCCGTTTCGGGACGGAGGTACACGGTGTTCGAGGAATCCTCGGTGACACCGACAAAGGTCTTGAACATGAGATTGAACTTGCGGATGCCGGTAAAGTCACGGGAGCCGCAGTCGGGGCAGCAGATCTGCTTCTCCTTGATAAAGGCGTACATCTCGTCGTCGCTCCAGCCCGCGGGGTTGTCCTCGGTGCCGTTCGTAAAGGCGTAGTCCTCAATCAGCTTGTCAGCGCGGTGCCGCGCATGGCAGACCTTACAGTCCATCAGGGGGTCAGAGAAGCCACCCAGATGCCCGGAGGCAACCCAGGTTTTCGGATTCATGATAATGGCGGAGTCCAGACCCACGTTGTAGCGGTTTTCCTGCACGAATTTCTTCCACCAGGCGCGCTTGACGTTGTTTTTGAATTCCACGCCGAGGGGACCGTAGTCCCAGGAGTTGGAAAGGCCGCCGTAAATCTCGGAGCCCGCAAACACAAACCCTCTGTTCTTACAAAGGGCTACGATTTTTTCCATTGTCTTCTTGCTGTTTTCCATAGTTCTATCTCCATTTATTGTATTCACGCTTGGTGGGCAAGGGTGGCGTACAGCTGCCCGTCCCTGTGGCGGCGGGGCATCACCCAGACGAGGTCGCCCTGCGCTCCGTCCGTATCCCCCTCCAGGGTAACGGACATAAATTCATCCGTGTGCCCATGCCAGCCGTCCTTCTCCTTTGTTTCAAGGAGGAGCCGCAAGGGCTTGCAGTTTTGCACGGCTTCGTCAAGAAGCGCGTCCCTGATGCTGCACCCCAGCTCCATCAGGCGCTGACTGCGCTGATGCTTGACTTCCTCCGGCACCTGGTCAGGGTAGGTGTCCGCAGGGGTACCCGCACGTCTTGAATAGCAGAAGACGTGCATGGAAAGGAAGCGCGCGCGGCGCACGAAGTCAAGGGTTTCCAGAAACATTTCCTCAGTCTCCCCGGGGAAGCCCACCATCAGGTCGGTGGTAAACTGCACGCCGGGCAGATGGCGGCGCAGGCGCTCCATTGCGGCAAGCGCGCCCGCCGCGTTATAGCGGCGCTTCATACGGGCAAGCACCCTGTCACAGCCGCTCTGCACACTCAGGTGAAAATGCGGCACGCAGGAGGCGAGGCGCCCAAGGCGGGCGGCAAACTCCTCCGTCACCACCTCGGGGGTAAGTGAGCCAAGGCGGAGCCGCTTACAGTAGCCCTTTGCGTCCAGCTCCTCCAGCAGGTCTATCAGGCGGTAGCCCTCCAAATCCACGCCGTAGGAGGCGGTTTCAATCCCCGTCAGCACAACCTCCTGCGTGCCACGGGCGGTCAGCCCCTCCACCTCTCGGAAAATATCCGCAGGTGCCTTGGAGCGTACTCTGCCGCGCGCGGCAGGAATGGTGCAGTAGGTGCAGCGGCATTCACAGCCGTCCTCCACCTTGACGTAAGCACGGGTGCGCGGGCTTCTCGTGATGCACATGGGCTCAAACGGCGCCTCGTCCGCGTCCGTCACCTCCACCACGGGGGTGGCAGGGGGGCTTGCCAGCAGCTCCAGCGCCCTTTTGGGCAGCTGCATTTTTCCGTAGGTGCCCGAAATATAGGCAACACCGTCAATCTCCGCAAGCTCGTGTGGGGTGGTCTGGCTGTAGCAGCCCGTCACCATGACGCAGGCGGCTGGGTTTTTCTTAAGCAGGCGGCGGATATACTGACGGGATTTCCTGTCCGCCTCACGGGTGACGGTGCAGGTATTGACGACGTACACGTCGCACACCTCACGGGCGTCCCGCACCTCAAAGCCGAGCGCCTCAAACGCCTCGCCGATTGCCTCTGTTTCGTACTGGGAGACCTTGCAGCCCAGCGTATAAAGACCGACCGTATATGCCAAGGTGTCCGCCTCCCAACTTTTTTACC
>JAFQJX010000196.1 GCA_017397205.1 Clostridia bacterium
GGCACAGGCGTGGCTTCCCGTCACGGGGGAACTTTCGGAGACCGAGGAGGGCTACGAGGGACGTTGCGGCAATTACCGCGTAAACCTCAGGCGCGGCGACAAGGGCAACGGTGTGACCCTGACGGCAGAGGACTCCTCCCTTTCCTGGGAGTACGTTGGTAAAATGTACCGCGGTGCCAAGCGCAACCGCGCGGCGAAGCGCGCACAGAGCGTCCGTTGCGGCACCAAAAACAGGGACGGCGCCGAGACCGTCGTCTACGGCAAAATTGACGCGGACCTGGATATGGAATATTCCGTCCTTGGCGGCGGCGTGAAGGAAAATCTGACCATTCTCGCGCCCGCAGCCACCTATGCCTGGGGCTTCCGTATGCAGGCACAGGGGCTGACCCCGACCCTGTCCCCCGACGCAAAGGAAATCGTCTGGCAGAATGAACAGGGCGAAACCGCCCTCACCGTCCCCCCCGCATTTATGCTGGATGCGAAGGGCGCATTTTGCGACAACGTCGTCTATGCCCTGGACAAGCAGGAGGACGGCACCTATTTCCTCACCGTGAGAGCGGACAGCACCTGGCTGAACGACCCGACCCGCGCCTTCCCCGTCATCCTGGACCCCCAAGTGGTGACGAACACCGACAACAATAAGTATCTTGAGCCGAGCCCATATTATTATAATCTTGAAACAGGTGCAGTGGGCGTAGTAAAAAAAGAGAGCATTATCAAGGTAGGAGTAGAGGATGGCAAACAATGGGAATGCCATTTCAACATCAACAAAAGCGGCATAGAGCTACCCCCTCTCCTCTACAGTAGTATTCTGAAAATCAAAACCCTCTCTTCTCCTGGCACATCAGTTTATATCCAGGGTTATGAATATTATTTGGATGGCATTTACTACGATCCCATTCAAACAGTCCGCAAGACCTATACCGCAACCGTTGATGGTGACGGATATCTCACGATTGATATAACGGGTATTCTTCTTGCGGCAAACGGAGATTTTACTCTGCGTATTTTCAGCGACCAAAAGGAAACGGTGTTGCTTAATATTGGGGCGAATGCCGATTTTTACCTTACTTTGGATTGTTTGGAGGACAAAGAGATTCCCGCAGTGGAGCAGACCTTTGCCCTGACGGACAATGCCCTTGCCATCATTGATCTGGCAACGGGTGAGAAAACCACAATCATTGAGGACGTGCGTGCAGAGAACTCCGTGATGGACATTCCCGTTTGCCACGTGCTGAGACCCGGTAAGGGCACCGGCGCCTTGGGCAAGGATTTCCGCCTTTCTCTTGAGGAACGGGTAACTGTCATCAATGATCAAAGCGGCACGACCCTCTATCTCCATACAGACGGAACGGGCACCGTTCAAAAGTTCTGCGAATATTTTTATACCGTCAGCGGTAGTGGCGAAAAGACCTACCTCAATAAAACGCTTGTTGCAATTGACCCCGACGGCAGTATGCACGATGCACAGGGCAACAAGGTAGAGGTGGAATATATTTCCACCACGGGTCTGGAACTGATGACCCAGCCCGAGGGCTTGGCAGGCTCCGAGGTGCTCGAAACGCGTGCAGACGAGCAGAAGCAGCTGGAGGAGCAAATCAAGTCCTATGAAAGCATTTTTGAGGACTACCTTATCGTTGACCCCAAGAACTTTATCGGTAA
>JAFQJX010000197.1 GCA_017397205.1 Clostridia bacterium
CAGATGCTCAGGAGCGCAACGGAAAACAGCACCGCACCCACGTAGCGGTTGTCACACGCCATAAATACGGCGCCGCCAATTCCAACGGCGACCCCTGCGGCAACGCCGCCAAAAAACGCTTGCTTCAACATTTCAAATCCTCTTGCGGCGCTTCCGCCGTCTTTTTTGTCCGTAGGACAAAACGTCCTCTCTTTATAGTATAGCATAAATGGGCGGAATGTCAATTGCCGCCACAAAAAAGGAGCAAGAAGTCAAAGGAAAGCGCCCCTCCGTTCTTGCTCTTTTGTTTGATAGAGGTATCGCTGGTGTCGCCCCGCGAATTCATTGCCCCCTCTCCCGCACGGGAGATCGGGTGAAACGGTCAGCCCATGACGTCGTAGGGCGAGAGAATGCCAAGAAGCGGCTCAAGAGGGGAGCCCGTTTGCGTGACGAGCAGGGCGCGCAGGCGGCTTTTTCTGGTATAGGTGCCGAGGAAAATCTTTTCTGCCCGTTCAATGGTGGTATCCAGGGAAACAAAGCGATAGGAGGTAATAGGGGTTGCGTCCAGGGGCAGGTAGGGTGCAAAGTCCCCGACCGTCGTCGCATCCGTAATCTCCAGCCCCTCCTGACAGGCGTAAAAGACCGCCTCAAGGGAAAACATACCCGCGACGACCTCGCCCTCCAGAACGGGCACGCGGGACAAATCCCGCTCCCGCATTTGTCCCATCAGGGGGCGCACGGCGGCGCCCTTGTGCGTCACGGTCAGGCGCGAGCGCGGCGTCATGCGGTCCCGCACGCGGGGCGGATCCTCAATCAGGGCAATCATTTTCTCAAGGAAGGGAACCATGCCCTCACCAGGCAGGACGGGGCTCTCTCCCTCAACCCGCACCTCATGAGCCAGGAGATTCCGCACCTGGCGGCAGCAATCCAGCTGCTCACGGTACTGGGAAAACTTAGGGTGCCGCAAAAGACGGGCAATCACGCCCCCCTTTTTGTCCCCGGGAAAAAGCGTCGCGGCAGCCGCCTCAAGATGGCGGTACGCCTCTAAAAATTCGTCTACCTGTCGGTTTCTTGGCATCACAGTGCTCCTTTCGGTATTGCTCTCACTTTTTAAGCGGAATCGGGGTGCCGTTTTTCTCCACTTTTGTCAAGGTGGAGCCGCAATACGTAAGTTTCATGGTGAAATAGGGGGTATCCTGCGCCAGCTCTGCGAGGAAATAGCGGTCGCCCTCCCAGGCGGGCAGGAGCGGCACCTGCGCCTTGTCTATCCAGGCAAGCTCGCCCTCGTCGCACTCCCCAAGCTCCCCCGTCCAATCGGTGACCACGAAGAGGTGCATCACCTCGCTTGGGTAGCGGTCGCTCTCAAAGAGAATCTCGCCGCGCTTTCGGTAGGCGGTTGGCGTCAGAGCCGTTTCCTCCCAGACCTCGCGCTTCATGCACGCCTCGGCATCCTCGCCCGTTTCAAAATGCCCACCGACCCCCATCCAGAGCCCGTTGTTCATATCGCTCTCCCCGCGCTTGTTGCGGTGGAGCATCAGGTACGCCCCGTCCTTTTCCAGATAGCAGAGCGTGGTTTGCTCGGGTGCTTGCTTCATATCCTCTTGCGGCACACTTTTGCCCCTTTCATTTCTCTTATCTCTATTATAGCAAAAGCCGCCGCCTCTTGCAAGCACAAGCAACCTCTCGCCTTCCCTTTTTGTGCCGTTTTTCCTGCCTTAATAAAGTTGGGCGCCCGCGCACACGCGCACACGCGAGGAAAATGCCCGTTTTTTGCTATCCGATACTCGCGAGCGCTTTGCGGTAGATTGTCCATTTCCAAGAGCAAATCGTGCTACCGCAGGGGCTCCGCAAATGCCCCTCGCCCCCGCGAAAAACGAACGCTCCTGCAACAAGGGCGCCCTCCTGTTCCCGGGCAGGGCAGAGCATCCATAGCCCCTCCGCCGCTTCGGCAGGGCCTTTGGCTTACAAAAAGAGGCAGGCAGACGGTTCCGTCTGCCTGCCTTGCCTTTCGGCTCTGTTGCCGCAAGGGCGGCTGCGGCACGCCTGTGCCCGTTCTTTGACAGAACAAGCAAGGATGCCAATGAAACGTGTGCGCGAGCGCGCTGCGTTGTGGCGTGTCCGTGCCTGCCCCGTTTAGGGAAAGCAAACAGACGTGCCAAAGAAACGCGCGGGCGCGAAGAGTGACGGTGCCTCGGGCGAGAGCTGTGCTGCCCGCCCGAGGGTCACTCTCTCTGTCAGCTTTGTGCCTTTGACCCCGATCAGAACAGGTCGTAATCGGTGGTGGGCGCCGCATATACGCCGGGCTCGTTGTCAACGGGATTGCTGGTTGCAATCACGTCGGAGGCGGCGAATGCAATGACGTCCATTTCAGGAGAAAGGTACTGCTTCATGTCAGCCGTCTCCTATTACAGCGCGTAGTCTCTTGCAGCTGCCATGTACAGCATTGCTGCCTTGGCAAGGTTCTGCTGAGCAACG
>JAFQJX010000198.1 GCA_017397205.1 Clostridia bacterium
GGTGGGTAATTCTGATGTTTCTGTCCCCCACGAGCAGGCGCACCAGCGCCAGAAACACGAAATCGTAATTGAGAGAAAGCGTGGAGAGGGCGCCCGTATGGCGCTTGAGGGAGCGGCAGACGCCGCAGTAGACGGAGCGGTACAGCTCAAAGTCCGCGTGAGAAAGGGAGGGCTTATAGGGGCGCACGTAGCCAAACATAGTATGTCTCCTTTCTCCATATAAAGTTAGTGTATCATAGATTAGTGAAAAAATCAACGATTTTCTATGACGGAACTGTGTACGCGCGGCTTTTTCCGCGCAGGCGGCGCGCTCGGCTGTTTCACGCACTTTCGTCGGTGTGGAAAATTGCCCCGCACGCCGTTTTTGGGCTTGACGGGGTGGGGGGAATGTTGTATAATCCATATGTACGTCCTACGGGACCTTTCACCACGTAAGTGCCGCGCAAGCGGCGGAAAAGAGATAGACATGTACTACATTACACTTGATTTGGAGTGGAATCAGGCGTATGCGGAGCAGTCACAGGCGGTGCAAAAGCGACTGGGCGCGCGATTGCGGGGGGAGGTCATTCAGATTGGCGCTGTCAAGCTGGATGAAAAGCTTCGCACCTGCGGCAGCTACAGCGTGATTGTCAAGCCCCGCTATTTCCGCAAAATACACCGCCACGTCAAGCAGCTGACGGGCATCACCCAGCAGATGATAGACGGCGGCGTTCCCCTGCCTGAGGCGGCGGCGCGCTTCCGTCGCTGGTGCGGAGAGGACTTCGCATTCCTGACCTGGGGACCTGACGATATTCCCATGCTGAAGGATAACCTGCGCGTGCACGGACAGCCGACGGATTGGCTGGACGCCGTGTACGACCTGCAGCCCATCTTCAACGAGCAGACGGACGGCGTCAACAAGCAGCGCTCCCTGGAATACGCCATGGAGGTGTTCGGGGTGGAGCAGAATCTGCCCGCGCACGATGCGCTCAACGACGCGTATTTCACCGCACGAGTCGCCGCCAAGCTGGACATTGCCAAGGGCATTGCTGGCTACGGGCGCAGAACGGGCCCCAACCTTGAGGATACCGAGCTTGGAAACGCCGATACGGGCGAGGAGGGCTTCGCGGAAATCGGGGACCTGCTCGCAAGCCCCGCCGTGGCGCAGCCCGCGTGCCCCCTGTGTCGGAAGCCGCTTTCCATTCTGGACCGCACCCTGCATTCCAAGGGGCAGAAATACACCGTTCTCGTGGGCTGTGAGAGCCACGGGAAAATGCTGATGAACCTGAAGCTTCACCGTAACTTCAACGAAACCTGGCGGTGCCGCAAGACGCTCACCGAGGCAACGGAGGAGCAGATTGCCGCCTACCGCGAAAAGCTGAAAAACAGCGAAATACGCCGCAAGACCCGCACGCGCCGCCGTCGCAAAAAGGACGAGAGCGCACCTACGACCCCCGTGGTCTCCTGACGTCTGATACGGGCTTGCATCAAAAAGGAACAACGAACGCCGTTGTTCCTTTTTTGTTTTGATGCGGCCCCCTGCAAAGGGATGCAAGCGGGCGCGATTTGAAAGGGCAGGGCGGCGTGGGCGGTGGCAGCGCTTGGGATGCAAACGCAAGCGAAGGAATGCAAAGCAAACGGTCAAAATACTGAAAAATTACGGGGCAACCTTGACGGATTGCCCTTTTTTTCGTTGTGACCGCCGCGAAAAGGCGAGCGGAGAAAACCCCAATCGGTTTTTGCCGAAATGAGCCCCCCGACAAGCCGCGCCGTCCTACAATAGTGTTGCGGTGGTCAAGGCAGCACCGATTGCACGAGGAGGAGGTGAAAGCGTGTCTTACAGTCAATGCTACGAGCGGCAGATGCTCCATTATTTTGAGGACGGAACAGGCGCGTTTCCCACCTTTGCCGAGTTTGCGAGGTCGGTGGGCGTGACCGTGGCAGAGCTGCACAGGTGGCGTAAGGAGCAGCCCTCCTTTGCCGCGGCGTGGGAGGAATGCCGTGAACGGCAGAAATCTCACCTGATACGGGGGGCGCTGACAAAGCAATACGACCCGTCCACGTGCAAATATTTGCTTTCGGAGCTGTTCGGTCTCGGTGAGGAGAGCCGCGACGAGAGCTTCTCCGTTACGGTTGAGGTGGTAGAGTGAAGCTCCGCATCACCCGTAAGCAAAAGGCGTTTCTGGACGCCACCGCCACGGAGGTGCTGTTTGGAGGTGCTGCCGGGGGCGGCAAATCCTACGGACAGCTCATCGACGCCCTTCTTTACGCCCTGACCTATCCCGCCTCCAAGCAGCTGATACTGCGACGCACCTACGCGGAGCTGGAGAAATCTCTGATCCGCGTCAGTCTTGCTCTCTTTCCAAGGCAGATTTATACCTATCATGCCACCTCGCATACGGGGCATTTCAGGAACGGGAGCTTAATTGATTTCGGCTACTGCGCGACCGAAAACGACGTGTTTCAGTATCAGAGCGCGGAGTACGACGTGGTACGCTTTGACGAGCTCACGCATTTTACGGAATTTCAGTACGTTTACCTGATTTCCCGTGTACGCGGAGCCAACGGCTACCCCAAGCAAATCAAGTCCTCCACCAACCCCGGCGGCGTGGGTCACGGGTGGGTGAAGGCAAGATTTGTGGACCCTGCGCCTCCGTCAACGGTATTTTTTGCCCCTGACGGAAGCAGTCGGGTCTTTATCCCGTCCAGAATTGACGACAATCAGTTTCTTACCCGTCTGGACCCCGACTACAAGCGGCGCCTGATGGCGCTCCCTGAGCGGGAGCAAAAGGCGCTCCTCCTTGGCGATTGGAACATTTTTGAGGGGCAGTATTTCACCGAGTTTTCCTACGAGGTGCATACCTGCGACCCCATTCCTCTGCCTGCGGAGTGGCGCCGATACCGCACCATTGACTATGGGCTGGACCGCCTCGCCTGTCTGTGGATTGCGGTGGACGGGGAGAGAAACGTGTACGTCTATCGGGAGCTCTGCGAGTCCGACCTTATCGTGTCGCGGGCGGCAGAGAAAATACTGGAGTACACGCCCCCGGGAGAGCAGATTTATGCCACCCTTGCCCCGCCCGACCTCTGGGCGCGCAGTCAGGAAAGCGGACGCAGCAAGGCACTGCTCTTCGGGGAGCACGGACTTCGCTTTACCAAGACGGCAAACGACAGGGAAACCGGTTGGCTGTCCGTCAAGGAGCTGCTTCGGCCTACGGGGGAGGGGCGGGCGCGTTTGCACATTTTCCGCAGCTGCACGGAGCTGATTCGTTGCCTGCCGATGCTGCAGACAGACCCGTTGCGCCCGACCGATACCCTGACCGAGCCGCACGCCATTACCCACGCACCCGACGCCCTGCGCGGCTTCGCCATCTATTACAGTCACCCCGCGGCACCGCCTGCCCCGAAAACGGTTGCCTGGTCGGCGGACCTGATGGAGGACTACGAGCGGGCGGGAGAGGAGGAGCGGGAATACCTGAGACGGCGGTACGGTATGCCCGAGCTTCCCTTTTAGAAACCCTAAGGAAGGAACCATATGTTTATTGACAGGCACACAGACAGATTGTCATTTTTTGCCGACCTCTACGAAAACGCCAAGAACAGCTTGGCAGAGGTGCTGGATACGCTCCGTATGCATTACGAGCAATATAAAGGAAGTGACCTGATTGACGGAAGCACCGAGCGGGCGCAGGCGGTGCGGAATATCACCTACGAGATTATTGAAAGCCAGGTGAACTCCGACATCCCCGCCCCTAAGGTGGACGCCAAGCGATACAGCATCCGTCACGACCGCAACGCCGCCGCCGTTGAGCGGCTGTGCGCCAAGGTGCGCAACGAGCTTCCCTTTGAGGAGCACAACGACATGGACGAGCGCTACACCTATATCTACGGCGGTAGCGTGTGGCTTGTGGAATGGGACAGCAGCTACTCCGAGGCGGGGGAGCGGGGCAGAGTGCGGGTGGAGTGCATCAATCCGCGCGACTTTATCCCTCAGCCAAACATCTACCGTGTGGAGGATATGGAGTACTGCTTCATCCGCTTCGTCACCACGAGGGACGAGCTTTGCCGCAAATACGGCATCACGCGTGAGGCAGCCGCCCTTGCCGCAACGGAGCAGGAGGACCTTGGCGGACGTCACGACGAGGACACCGTCACCGTCGTGCTTTGCTATTGGCGCAATCAGGCGGGAGAGGTCTGCCGCTTCGTCTGGAGCGGAGAGACCGTGCTTGCGGATATTGAGGGCTTTTACAAGCGCAAGCGGTGCATCTGCACCGCCTGCGGAAGCTCCGCCGAGGCGTGTCGCTGTGAAAAGCCCAAACGGGGCTTTGAGGACGAGGGCTACGAAACGCTCTCGCACGACGTGCTGCTGGATGACGGCAGTATTCTGCCCGCCACCACGACGGTTTACGAGAATGAGGGAGGCGCCGTCACACGGGCGTATGAAATCCCGACGCGGATTCCCTATTACGTGCCGCGCCGCTTCCCCGTGGTGATTCGCAAGAACACCAGCTGTGACAAGCAGCTTCTGGGGCAGTCGGACTGCGAATTTCTGCGCCCTCAGCAGCAGCAAATCAACAAGGTGGAGAGCCGCATTATGCAGAAGCTGATGCGCTCGGGAATTACTCCCCTCGTGCCGGAGGACGCCACCATCACCCTCAACAACGCCATTTTCGGGCAGGTGATACGGCTCCGCCCCGGTGAAAGCGCCGCCTCCTACGGGACGGTGGACACCACCCCCAATATCTCTCAGGATATTGCACAGGGGGAGCGCCTTTACGAGCACGCCAAGCGCACCATCGGTATCTCCGACGCCTATCAGGGTCTTGATACCGCCAAAAACGAGTCGGGCTATTCCCGTCAGATTCGCCTCCAGCAGGCGGCGGGACGGCTGGAGTCCAAGCGGCGCATGAAATACAGCGCCTATGCGGAGATTGACCGCATGATTTTTGAGCATTATCTTGCTTACGCGGACGAGCCCCGGGTGCTCTCCTACACCGACTGCTTCGGGGTGCGTCACCGCGCGACCTTCAACCGCTACGATTTTCTGGAGTACGACCCGACGGCAAACGGGTATTACTACGACGACGGCTACCTGTTTTCCGTTGACCTGTCGGGCGGTCCCGAGCAGCAGAGGGAGGATATGTGGGAGAAAAACCTCAAAAATCTCCAGGCGGGCACCCTCGGCGACCCGACTGCCCCCGCAACGCTGCTGCGGTATTGGCAGAATCAGGAGCGTGCCCATTATCCCTACGCACGCGAAAACGTGGCGTATTTTATGGATTTGATTAAAAGGAAGGGAGGTGCCTCCTATGAGTGCGAGCAAGAGCAAGAAGGAAACCCTGGCGGACTTCCTCAGCCAGTATGAGAAGGTGATGCGGGTAGGGAGCGGCTCCTTTGCCGGCTATCTGACGCGCAACGGCATCAACCCGAACGCCACCTATGACCAAGCGCTGAAGGAGGCGAGGAGCAACTACGAGAGAAGCATTTCCGAGTACGGCACGCGCGCTGAACGGCTGGGACGCGCGGGACTGACGGGAAGCGGCTACAGCGATTATCTGAGCGGACTTGCATACAGCACCTATCAGGGTGCGAGGGAACGGGCGGGGGAGAGCCGCACCGACCTGCTGCGCGAGAGCGCGGGGGATTATGCGGCGTACGTCGCTGACCTCGGGGAGCAGAACAGGAAAACCCTGAACGCGCTCCAGACACAGGGCATCAGCGACTATGATACCGCCTACGCCTACGCCGTTTCCACGGGACTTGACGGGGACGCCGCCAAAATGATGGCGACCCTTGTGAGCTCCCTCGGCGTCAAGAGCAAGAATACCGCCACCGTCAAGCAGCGCACCACCATTCTCAGCCACATCATCAAGCTGAATTTGCCAAGAGATGCCGCCTATATCTACGCCCTGTCCTGCGGGGTAGGCGAGGACGTGGCGGCGGCGA
>JAFQJX010000199.1 GCA_017397205.1 Clostridia bacterium
TGCCGCCGCACCATGACGGTGGAGGACGTTTCCGCCATTCTGCGAGAGGGACGGACCCCCGTCCTTGACGGCTTTATCTCCAAAAATAACCGCCGCTTCTCCTCCGCGCTTTGCCTGAAGGACGGCAAGGTGGTGTTTGATATGGAGGAGTCAAATGACGGGGAGCAGGTGGGCAAATGCAAGTGCCCCGTCTGCGGCAAAAAGCTGGTGTATACCCGCTTTGCCTACGCGTGCAGCGCCAAAAAATGCTCCTTCCGTATGGGGCGTACCATTCTGACGAGAAAAATCACCGAGGAGGAGGTTGCCGCCTTCTGCGAGACGGGTGTGACGCCGCTGCTTGACGGCTTCGTTTCCAAAAACGACGGCAGCACCTTCAGCGGCTATCTTGCGCTCCGTGCAGGCGAGGCAAAGCTCCTGAAGGCAGGGGCAAACGAGCCGACTCCCGACCACGAGGCGCCGCATACTGCGGCTCCGCGCCGTAAAGCCACCAAGGAAAAGGCGCCCGCAGGGCCAAAGCCCCTTGGCAAATGCCCCCTCTGCGGTGAGCAGGTTGTGCGCGGACGGCAGAACTACGGCTGTATGGGCTTTACGCGCGGCTGTACGCTTCGCATTCCCTTTGTGTGGCGCGGTCACGAGGTCACCGAGGGAGAGGCAAGGGCGCTTCTTACGAAGGGCATAACCGCACGGGCGGTGGAATACGAGGGCGGCAAGGCGCGCCTGGTGCTCAGGGATGGCGTGGTTTACCCCGAGGAGAAGGCATGACGCACAAGCCCTACGCACTGTTTGACCTGGACGGAACGCTGGTGGACAGCATGACCTATTGGCGGCACGCCCCTGCCGTGCTGGCAGAGCGACTTCTCGGAGGTCTTGACAGCGAGCGCCGCCGCAAGAGCATAGACACCGTTTACTACGGGGACCAGGCGCGGCTGTTTGCCTCCTGGGGGCTGACGCTCTCCAAGCGGGAAATCATCACTGCGTGTGAGGACATCATGGCGGAGCATTATCGCCGCGACGTTTCTCCCAAGGCGGGCACGCTTGCTTACCTTAACCGCCTGCGTGCACAAGGGGTGCGCATGGGAATTGTCACCCTGACCCGACACAGGGAGGCGGATATTTGTCTTGAGAAAACGGGGCTCGCTCCGTACTTTTCCTTCGTGCTGACCCCCGAGGATACAGAGGACGGAAGCGGCAAGGAGGCGCCTGGGATCTTTGCGCTTGCCCTGGGGAAGCTGGGGTGCCGCGACGCACGGGACTGCGCCTTTTACGACGATTCCCTGTACGCCCTGAAAACCGCAAGCGCGCTGGGCTTTTACACCTGCGCCGTCAAGGACGCATGGGCGGAGAGAGAGCGGGAGGAAATCCTGTCCCTTTGCGACGCCTATCTTTCTCTTGACGAAAAATAGAAAACAATGGCACCGCCGCTTGATTTTTCCAAACGGCGGTGCTATAATACTGTGTTGTAAAATATAGAAATAGCTTAAAGGAGCAAGACAGATGAAAATTCTTGTCATCAATGCAGGCAGCTCGTCTCTGAAGTATCAGCTGTTTGACATGGAAACGGGAAAGGCAATTGCCAAGGGCGGCTGTGAGAAAATCGGCGTTGAGGGCAGCGTGGGTATCATTACGCACAAGCGCCCCGACAAGGAAAAGTACGTAACCGAAACTCCCTTGCCCGACCACAACACCGCGCTGGAAATCGTGCTGCAGCTGCTGACCGACCCTGAGCTTGGCGTGCTGGCAAGCATTGAGGAAATCGGCGCAGTCGGGCACCGCATCGTGCACGGCGGCGAAAAGCTGACCGTCAATATCGTGGGCGAGGCGGAGCTGAAATACCTGTACTCCATTATTCCCATCAATCCCCTGCACGCACCCCCTGCGATTGCAGCCATTGAGGCGTGCCAGAAGCAGATGCCCGCTGTCAAGCACGTGGTGGTGGCGGACAGCGCCTTCTACCGCGATATGCCTGCGGCATCCTACATTTATCCCATTCCCTACGAATACTACGAGAAGTACATGGTACGCCGCTACGGCTTCCACGGCACCTCTCACCGCTACGTTTCAAGAGAGGCCGCCAAGTATCTCGGCAAGGACCTGGCGTCCCTGAAGATGATTACCTGCCACCTCGGCAACGGCTCCTCCCTGTCTGCCATCCGTGACGGCATCTGCGTGGATACCACCATGGGCTTTACTCCTCAGGAGGGCATGATGATGGGGACCCGCTCGGGCTCCATTGACCCCACCGTGGTGACCTACCTGATGAAGCAGACGGGCATGACCCCCGAGGAAATGGACAACGTGCTCAACCGCAAGTCGGGCTTCCTTGGCATTTCCGGTGTTTCCCCCGACTGCCGCGAGGTCATGGTGGCAGAGGAGGAGGGCAACCCCCGCGCCAAGCTTGCAATGGAGGTATTCTACCACTACGCCAAGAAGCTGATTGGCAGCTTTATGGCAGAGCTCAACGGCGCCGACGTGCTGGTATTTACCGCAGGCATCGGCGAGAACGACAGCGTGGTCCGTGCCAACATCTGCAAGAATATGGAGGCGCTCGGCATCAAGATTGACGAGGAAAAGAACGCTTCCATGAAGCGCGGCACCTTCGGTGATATCACCGCCGCCGATTCCCGCGTTCGCGTGCTTGTTATTCCCACGGACGAGGAATACATGATTGCAAA
>JAFQJX010000200.1 GCA_017397205.1 Clostridia bacterium
AATACCTCCACGCCGCCGTTGTCGGACAGAATGTAGAAGTTCTGGGAGGTAGGATCACAGGGACCCGAGGTGTATCTGAAGTGGTAGTCGAAAATCACCAGACCTGCAGAGGAGGTATATCTGCGGTCTACGAAATAGCCCTCGGTTTCGTTCCAACCGATTTCGGTATACTCGCCGTCACCCACCTTGATTTTGATGGAGATGGGAGCACCGTTGGGATTGTCAAGCGTGAGCAGCATTTCAAAAATCTGCGTATTGATGCCTGCAAGCAGGTTTTCGCTCTCTGCACCAAGTGCCTTGTCGGTTTCGGTGATGAGGTTATCCTTTTCAAAGGCGTCGCTATCCTTTACGATAGGCGTCTGCGTTAATACGTAGCCCTCTCCGTTTCTGACAAGTCCCCAGATGACGGGAATGGTCATACCGCTTCCGTTCCAGACCTTTCTTGCCTCGGCGTAGATGCCGCTGTTCGTATGATCGGGAACGCCCGCGTACCAGCTGACGGATACCGTTTTGCCGAAATAGGAGCTTGCGCCGTCTCTGATGCTGAAGGTCTGCGTTGCGTAA
Source organism: Clostridia bacterium (assembly GCA_017397205.1). Classification (GTDB taxonomy): domain Bacteria; phylum Bacillota; class Clostridia; order Oscillospirales; family CAG-272; genus UBA1740. Next base: position 565 of record JAFQJX010000200.1, read on the forward strand.
GAGTCGGGGCCGAAGTCCATCCTCTGGAAGTCGGAGGGGTCAATCGCGCCGCCGTTCATATCCGTGTAACTAATGTTGGTTCCGTCGTAGGACATTCTGCCGACGACGTATTCTCTTCCCGAAAGCGCGATGACGGTGTATACGTTGCCATCGTCTGCCGTCAGAGTGACGACCTCGGGACACTCGGGAACGCTTGCGCTGAACTCACCTGCATAGGACCAGTCGATCAGGTTGGTGGATTTTAAGAACCAGACCTTATTTAAGCCCTTACCCGTGAGTGCCATGCCCCACGCGGTGGTCTTGCCACCCTCCTGTGCGATGGGGAACACCTTGGGGTCGCGGCAGTCCTGCTTGCCGATGTTGCCCGTTGCAATTGCCTGCGGAATCTTTACGCGCTTTGTCCAGGTCATACCGCCGTCGTCGGAGGACATCAGGATCTGGTCCTGCATATCGCCGTCGCGGGTATAGAAGGCAATCAGTCCGTTGCCATCCCCCTCGGGGAACCACCCCAGCGCGTCAATGGCGTCGCTGTCGCCCTCTCTGTACTCGTATGCCGTGCCGGACCACATATACCCCGCACCCGCGCCCCAATCCTCATCGGGGAACAGGCAGATGGGAAGCAACTCCCAGTGCGCGAGGTCGGTGCTTCTTGCATGACCCCAGTACATATCGCCCCAATAGTTGCTGTAGGGGTAATGCTGGTAGAACATATGATAGTATCCGTCGTAGTACACCAGACCGTTGGGGTCGTTGTTCCAGTGCGCGTACTGCGAGAAGTGATACTGGTTGCGGTAGAGCTCCGTGTAGTAGGAATAGTCGCTCTTTCCGTTGTAAATATCGGCAAACCTCACCTTGGCGTTAAAGCAGTTGAAGCCGATGCTGCCACCGCCGTAGGTAACGCCCTCGGGCACCGATTCCAGGGTGGCGAGGTCAATGGTGTTGTCAATGCCGAAGCGGCGGATATTGTCCGCATAGAACTCTGCGTACACCGCGTCGTCATCGGGGGTAACTACAACCTTGAGCTGCACCTTATCAACGGTGGCAACCTTATTCCCCACCAGGCGGCGCTCGCTGTCGGTCATTTTATCGTTGCCGATAAAGTAATCGGTCAGCACCTCAACGGCGCTCGTCACCCCACCGCTCACGGTAAAGTAAAGCAGCTTGACGCGGTTTGCCTGTCTGTCTACGTTGAACACCCAATAGTGGGAGCCCTCCTCAGCGCCGAATGCAAGACCCGATGCCACGCCGTTTTCAAAGGAAACGGTCGCCGTGTAAACGAAGCCGTCCTCTGCCCCGTAGGAGGTTTCGGAAAGGGTAAAGCTGTCGCTTGCGCTTTCCATCTGCACCGTGTGCGAGGTGCTGCCCTGTGTGCCGTCGCCCGAGCCACCTGTGCCGCCCGTGCCGTCGCCTGAGCCGCCCGTGCCGCCCGTTCCACCCGAGCCGTCGCCTGAGCCGCCGTCACCCGAGCCACCGGTCCCGGGACCCGGACCGGGAATCTGCCCCGCGCCGTCGCCGCCGCATCCCGTCATAATAAAGGAAAAGCAAAGAACGGCAACGAGTGCCAAAATCAGAAATCTGAAGCTGGTTTTCACAGTGAAATCCCCTTTCAATTCTTGGTAAGATATTTGTATACCGTATCTAAATCCGGCAGGTTGTCAATCGCGCCGCGACCGAGTGTGTTCAGGGCGCCCGTGACGTTGCCGAAGTTGACTGCGTCGTCCAGAAGTGCGTCGGTGATGGGAGCACCTGCGTGTTTGTCAAGAACGGAGAGCGCCCCTGCAAAGAAGGCATCTCCCGCGCCCGTGGTGTCTACGGGATTGATATCCACGGTGGGAAGTCGGTTTGACCGCCCCTTGTATCTCCACTCGCCGCCCTTTTTGCCCAGGGTGACGAACACCACCTTGTCGGACAGCGAGCTGACGTATTCCTCGCCAAAGATTTCCACCTCGTCCTCGGAGAGCTTGACGATATCCGCCATTGCCAGCAGCTGCTTGTAGGTTGCCTTGGCGTTTTCTATATCCCTGTAAATATCGGTGCGGAAATTGATATCAAACGCAACCGTTTTTCCAAGCGCGTGAGCGCGGCGGGCAACGTCGCACGCATACGCAAGACCGCTCTCCTCCGAGAGCATCAGGGAGCCGATGCAGACAATGTCTGCCGCGCCGAGCAGCGCGTCGCTCACCTCGGGCATCACGTAGTCCGCCGTGCCCTTGCGGTAGAAGCAGAAGGACCTGTCGCCCTCCTCGCTCAGCTCCACGAACGCCAGCGTGGTGTTGCGGTCGGGGAGCATCTGAATATAGGCGGTGTCCATGCCGAAGTCCTCGGCGTATCTGACAAGGAACTGCCCGATCAGGTCATCGCCCACGCTTCCGACGAAGCGGACGTCCCTGCCGAACTTTTTCAGCGCGCAGGCAACGTTAAAGGGAGCGCCGCCTGCCTTTCTTTCATAGGTAGTGACTCCGTTTTTCTCCTCGCCAATCATATCGGCAAGGATTTCACCAATACAAAGTAACAACTTAAACCTCCGTATGCTCCTGTTGTTCTAATTGCTTGATATATAATTTTCTTTCTTTTATGAAGAATAAGATGGACCTCGCTCCCAGCGCCAGGAAGAACAGCACCGGCAGAAGCGCGCCGACCGCCCCGTAGCCCACGAAAAACGAAGCCGCCACGGTAAGGCACGCGGAGATGGCGCCTGCGCACCAGGCAAACGAGCCCACAATTTTGAGGGTCGCGCCCAGGGTGGAGATGCTGTCCACCGCACGCAGCTTGAGCAGGGAGTAGGTAAGAAGCGTTGCCACCAGCAGCATCAGCGCGAGAAAGGGCGCAAGCGATATGGTGTTCAGGGCGTGCGCGTACATTCTGAGGGGGCGGGTTGCCCCGACGGCGCGTCTGACGAAGGCGTCTGCCTCCGCATTTGCCTCCTCCTGCGTTGCCCCCGCCGAAACGATGGGGCCGTCCTCTATACCGTCATAAAAGCCGTAGAACGCTACGGTGTTCCCTGCCCCCGTTTCAAAGGAGCCCGTCACGTAATCGTCAAAGACGAACAAATACCTTGTGTTGCCGCGACTGATATACTCGTGGTAGTAATAGTTGCGCAGGAGCGGCACCGCGGAGGTGCTTTCGTAGGCGGTGATGGCGGGATAATAAGCGGTAAAGTAAAGCTCGTAGACGGCTCTTGCGTACGCGGCGCTTGTCAGCTTGCCGTCCGAGAGGTCCTTTGCCAGCCCGTCTGCCTTCGCCTTGTATTCCGCGCTGAAGGCGTCCACGTACGCCCTGTATCCCGCAACCGTTTCGTCATCCAGCACGAGCGCGTTGCCCGTGTATCTCAGCTTGAACTCAAAGTTGCGCCGTGCGACGTCGTTTAAGGTCAGGTATTCCTCATAGGAGATCTCGTCCCCCGTGCCGTCGCTTGAAACGCAGTAGGCGTCCACCTCTGCAAGGGTATCGGCGGGGCGCAGGTCCACGACCACGCCGTATCCGCCAACGGAATACGCCTGCCTGTCGCTCTCGCTTTCAAGGGTGTTTACAAGAAGCCCGTCGGTCCCTTCCCCGTCCTGTCCCGTGGCGAGCAGGATGCCGTCACGGAGCTCGGCATTCAGGCGCCTGTCGGCGTCGGAGCTTGCCAGGGTCGCGTGCACGGTTGCCGCAAAATCGGGAGAGCGGCGGTACTGCGTGCCGAAGGGCAGCGTATCCGCACCGAAAAAGCCCATCCACAAAAGCACCAGCGCGAGCAGGAAGCCCAGAAAGGTTGCCCCGTAGCCGCGCCTTGCGCTTTCCTTTGCCGTCCTGTGCGAGAAAAAGCTCAGGAAAAAGCATTCAAACCACGTTTTCATAAGTTACTGATTGCCGTATTCTCTTGACATAATGGACTGCTCGGTTTCCTTGTCAAACAGGTGTACGAACCGTTCTACAAGCTTGATGCCGACGCTGTCCCCGGGTGCGAGCGCGTTCCGCTCCGCAACGCTCACGATAAAGTCGTCGCCGCCCTCGCCAAGATGGAGGAACAGCTGCGTCGTGTTGCCCAGCACCTCCTTGATGGTCAGGGTCGCCTGAACACCCTGATCGTCCAGCTGAATGTTCTCGCCGCGGATACCGAGCCAGACGCGGTGCATCTCGCCGTCAAGATATTTCTTTTCAATCGTGCGCAGCTCCGCAAGCGAGAGAAGCACGCGCTGTCCGTCCTGCAGGGTGACGAGAAGGTCGTCTCCCTCGCGCCTGATATCCACCTCAAAGAAGTTCATCTGCGGCGTACCGATAAAGCCCGCAACGAACTTGTTTTCAGGATAGTCAAAAAGATTGGTGGGCGTATCAATCTGCTGAACGACGCCCAGCTTCATGACGACGATTCTCGTGCCCATGGTCATTGCCTCAATCTGGTCGTGCGTGACGTAGATAAAGGTGGTCTTAAGCTGATTGTGCAGCTTGACGATTTCCGCGCGCATCGCCGTTCTCAGCTTTGCGTCCAGGTTAGACAGGGGCTCGTCAAGCAGAAACGCCTTGGGACCGCGCACCATGGCACGGCCGAGCGCGATGCGCTGGCGCTGACCGCCCGACATTTCCGAGGGTCTGGAGTCAAGCAGCTCCTCAATGCCGAGGATTTCTGCCGCCCACTTGACCTTCGTGTCAATCTCGTCCTTGCTCATATGTACGTACTTGACGAGCGGCACGGGCGTGGTGCTGTAATATGCCAGGTCCGCCTCCGCGCGCTCGATACGCTTTGCAAGCAGCGCCTGCTTGTCGGTTGCGTAGCCGATTTCCCTCTCCAGCTGCTCCCGCTCGTCCTCGCCCGCCGTTTCAAGGGCGCGCCGGCTTGCGGCAAGCGCCTTTTCAAGGGAGGCGCTCTGTTTCCCCAGCTTGCCAAGGTTTTTGGTCAGACGCCTCACCCTTTTGGTATCAATGGCAACGACCTGCTCTCCCTGCTCGTTCAGCTTGGGAACGGGCACCTTGCGCATCTTAAGACCGAAGGCAATGTTATCGTAGGCGGTCAGGTGCGGATACAGCGCGTAGCTCTGGAACACCATGGCGATATCCCTGTCCTTGGCATCCACGTCGTTGACCAGCTGGTCGTCAATATAAAGCTCGCCGCCGCTGATTTCCTCCAGCCCCGCAATCATACGCAGAGTGGTGGACTTGCCGCAGCCCGACGGGCCGACGAATACGATAAACTCGCCGTCGTTGATTTCCATGTTGAAATCGCGGACCGCAACGAAATCGCCGCTTCTCTTCTTCTGTTCCCCCTTGGCGTTTTTCTTTGCCTTACCCACGCCGGGATAGATTTTGTAAACGTGTCTGAGTAACAGCTTTGCCATGCCTGACATCCCCTTTGCCAATCAAACTATTCTTTGCTTTGCAAAACGCGCCAACCGTGTCGGTTTCAGGACGCATTTTGGAAAAGTTTCCAATTTTATTATACTATAAAAAAGCGCGAATGCAAGGGTTTTTTGGAAACATTTCCATTTTCGGCAATCCGCACAAATATTTCTTCCCGCTTTCAACATATCGCACAAAAGACAAGCCCGCCGTCGGGGGCACGCGCCGCGCCGCATTTCCCCGCCTGCTTTGCCTGCAAGGTGCTGCCCGAAGTGGCTCTTGCGGGGGTGCCGCCGCCCATAAAAAAAGCCCCGCGCTGCGGCTTGCAGCGCGGGGCACCTGATTTATAAAAACAGCTCCATACCGATGTTCTTGGGGTCTGTTCACAGAATCAACTCCATACCGATTTTCTGGGGGACAAGCCCCATCGCTTCGTAAAAGTGCAGGGCGGACGGGTTGCAGCTCCATACGTTGAGCGTGAGGTTGTAGCAGCCGCTTTCCTTTGCAAGCCGCACCGCCGCCTCGTAAAGCTCCCTGCCGACGCCCCCTCCGCGGAGCGTCTCGTCCACGCACAGGTCGTCAATATACAGGGTTTTGACGTCCCTGAGGACGGCGTTGCTCCCGTGGCACTCAAGCATGCAGAAGCAGTACCCCGTCACCTCGTCGTGCGCGTCAACCGAAACGAGAACGGGGCGGCTCGGGTCGGCGAGAAGCTCCCTGAGCTCTCCGTCCGAATATTTTCTTCCAACCTGAAACAGGTCGGGCCTTGCACGGTGATGCAAAAGGCAAACCTGTGACAAGAGGTCACCGATTTTCGGAATATCCTTTTCCTTTGCCCGTCTGACCATTTTTGCGGCTCCTCTCCGTTGCCCTCGCCGTTATTCCCCGACGGGGAGCGTGGTCATTTCCACGGGCAAAAAGAAGCAAAGCCCGTGGGCGGCGGTGCCGACGCCCGCCTGCTCCTTAATCGCCCGGGCAATCCTCACGGCAACGTCCTTTTCCACCACGCTGAGCACGATTTCCTTTTCGGTATCAATGGTAATCCCCAGAATGGTCTTGGGCTTTGCAACCGAGCCGCGCGCGTTGATAATGGTGGCGCCCGTTGAGCCGAGCGAGCGGGCAATCTCCGTTACCTGGGCAGAAAAGCCCGCGTTGACAATGATATACAGCGCTTTCAGTTCTTTCATTTCAAATCTCCCTTCAAAAGGCAATGCCCTCAACGGGGATGCCAAACGCAATCCCCGTATTCGGCTGGCTGAAATTGTACTCGTCGCGGAGCACGGCGACAAGCTCCCGCGCCCTCTCGTTTTTGATAAGGCAGGTAATCATCACCTTGCCCTGCTCTGCCTCAAGCCCGAAGGCGGCGACAAGGGCGCTGGGGCTCATGGAGCCGTGCGCGTAGACGATTTCAATGCTGCGCGCGCCGTAGCCGTCGAGCAGCTCTAAAAACGTCTTTCTTTTCTTCTGCTCTGCAATCAGAACGAAATATTGCAGTCCGTTTACCTCAACGTCATGCATTTTCACGTCCCTCGCTTTCTTTGGAATTGTGTGTTGCATTCTCCGTCTCTGCCTCCATAAGGAAGCTTTCCAGGTCGTCGCGCGTTTCCTCTGCGGTTTTCGCGGCGAGCTTCAGACGGATGCTGTAAAGAATACCGAGTGCCTGAATGGCAATCAGGGGGGTCACCGAGATAAAGGAAATCATGCCGAAGCCGTTTGTCAGAATGGACAGCGCCCCTCCCCGTGCCTCTGCAACGGACTGTGCGATGCTGAGCGTCAGGGGGGTGAGAAACGCCGAGGTGAGCGCGCCGCCCGTCACGCCGCCCGAATCAAACGCCAGCGCCACGAACAGCTTGGGGGTGAACATCATCATCAGAAGCGAAACGGCGTAAAGCGGCACGAGGAAATACAGAATGTTGACCTCGGTGAGGATTTTGAGCACCGACAGCAGCGAAGCAGCTCCGATGCCAATCGCCAGCGTGATGCGGATGGTCATATTTTTAATATGACCGTTCGTCAGCTCCTCAATCTGGTCGCCGAGGACCGTGACGGCGGGCTCGGAAACGGTAATCGCCGCGCCCAGCACGAGGGCAACGGGCAGAAGCAGCCATTTGAAGCCCTCGCCGCGCTCGGGCGCAAAGAACATCTGCCCGATGTACTGACCGACGAAGCCAAAGCCAAAGTCAATGCCCGACAAGAAGATCAGCAACCCGACGTAGACGGGAATGACACCGAGCATCAGCTTGAGAATGGTTTTTCTCGGGAGCTTGAGCAGGAACAGCAAAAACGGAGCGGAAATGAGAACAATCGGCAGCACCGCCAGCGCAACGTCGCCGAGGTTGTCAAGCAGAATGCCGCCCAGCCCGCGGTGTGCGGTCATATCGTAGGCGTTTTCGGGCGGAAGCGCGCCGCCGTTTGATGCCTTGAGAATCATGCCGTACACCAACACGGCAACAATCGGCCCCGCCGATGCAATTCCGATAATACCGAGCGAATCGTCGTTGGTCTTGCCCCTGGAAAAGGTTGCCGAAATACCAAGCCCCAGCGCCAGAATAAAGGGCACGGACACGTCCCCCGTGGTAGCGCC
>JAFQJX010000023.1 GCA_017397205.1 Clostridia bacterium
GCCGCCTCGCTGTACGTGGAAACGACATAAAGCGGCTCGGCAATACGGTTTTTGAAGGCGGAGGCAAGGTTGTAATACACCATGCCGTGCGCCTGCTCAATCTTCTGTCCCTCTCCCCGACGGGTGACGGTATAGCCCGCAAGACGGGGGCCCGTTCCCTCAATGATATCGGAAACGTCTACGCCAAGCGCCTGCGCACAGCGGTAGAGAAATGCAAAGTTCAGGTCGCTTTCCCCTGCCTCACAGGCAAGGTATTCCGCCTCGGAAACGCCCGTCTTTTCCGCCATCTCTGCCGGGGTAATTCCAAGAATTTCCCGCAGGGTGCGGATACGCTGCGCCATTTCCAGTATCTTCTTTTCAAGACCTGCTTGTGTTTTCATAAATCCTCCGTGACGGCGGGAAAAACAGACACCCGCCCCAAAGCGTTTCTTCTTTGAGACGGGTGCAAACCCGCGGTACCACTCAAATTGCACGCAGATGCGTACCACTCTCGGGCTCATAAAAGCCCTCTGCCCTGACGCGGCAGGTGTCGGAGGGGGTCTACTGACTTGCGCGTTCTTCCCCTCGGCTCAAAAGCGACAGCACGGGGTCCTCTCCGCTGACTTGCACCGACCGTCAGTTCTCTGGGAAGAGGGAGTCCCATACACTCTTTTTCAAAGCCGTTCTATAAAATATATAGAATTATATCACGCCGCGCGGGCGGTGTCAAGAATAATTATAAATAATTTACAGCTTGTTGCGCTGGATTTTTCCGCTGATGGTCTTGGGAAGCTCGTCGCAGAACACCACGATACGGGGATACTTGTAGGGGGCGGTGTGCGCCTTGACGTACTCCTGGATTTCCTTTTTCAGCGCCTCGCTGGGCTGGGTCCCCTTGGTCAGGACGATGCTTGCCTTGACCACCTGTCCGCGCAGCTCGTCGGGGGCGGCGGAAACGCCGCACTCCAGAACGTAGGGCAGCTCCATGATGACGCTCTCAATTTCAAAGGGACCGATGCGGTAGCCCGAGGACTTGATGACGTCGTCCACGCGGCTGACGTAGAAGAAGTAGCCGTCCTCGTCGCGCCATGCGGTATCACCCGTATGGTACAGCCCGTCGTGGCAAACCTCCTGCGTTCTTTCCTCGTCGCGGTAGTAGCCCGCAAAGAGTCCGACGGGCGCGCCCTCGGAGATATCCACGCAGATTTCACCCACCTCACCGTTCTCTACGGGGTTGCCGTCGGGGTCCACCAGCAGTACCTTATACTGGGGCGACGCCTTCCCCATGGAGCCAAGCTTGGGTGCGGTGCCTGCGAGGGTGGCAATCGTCAGGGTGGTTTCGGTCTGCCCGAAGCCCTCCATGATAGTCAGCCCCGTTGCCTCCTTGAATTGGCGGTAGACCTCGGGGTTGAGCGCCTCGCCCGCCGTCGTCATGTGACGGATGGAGGACAGGTCGTAGTCCGCAAGGTTTTCCTTCACCATCATGCGGAGCATAGTGGGAGGCGCGCAGAAGGTGGTGATGCCGTACTGCTTGAACAGGGGAAGCAGGTCCTGCGCCTTGAAGCGGTCAAAGTCGTACACGAACACGGCACCCTCGCACATCCACTGACCGTACAGCTTGCCCCAGAGGGACTTGCCCCAGCCCGTGTCGCTGATGGTGAAGTGGAGCCCGTCGGGCTCACAGCAATGCCAATATCTCGCCGTCACGAAGTGACCGAGCGCATAGGTATGCTTATGTGCCGCCATTTTGGCGTTGCCCGTGGTGCCCGAGGTAAAGAACATCAGGACAACCTCGTCCCCTGCGGGGGCGTCCTCGGGGCGCTCGTAGTGACTGGAGAAAAGGGAGTACTCGCTGTTAAAGTCGTGCCAGCCCTCCTTTTTACCGCCCACAAGCACCTTGGTTTTCACGGTGGGGCTCGTCTCGGCGGCGCGGTCTGCGATATCGGAGATATCCCCGTCTGCCGTGCAGAGGATTGCGGAAACGCCCGCGCTCTGGAAGCGGTATTCCATATCGTGCTCCTTGAGCTGATAGGTGGCGGGGATTGCCACCGCACCCAGCTTATGCAGGGCGACCATGCAGGGCCAGAACTGCCAATGGCGCTTGAGCACCAGCATCACCCTGTCTCCGCGGCTGATGCCGAGGGAGCGGAAATAGTTGACGCACTGGTTGGACATACGCTTCATATCCTTGAACGTAAAGCGGCGCTCCGTCCGATTGACGTCCAGATGAATCATCGCCAGCTTGTCGGGATATTTGTCTGCCACGGCGTCCACCACGTCAAAGCCGAAGTTAAAGCTTTCGGTATTTTCAAAACGGATCTCCTCAAGGGCGCCGTTTTCGTCCACGCGGCACTTGGCAAACTTCTCACAGAGAAGTCCCGTAGCGGGGCGGGCGGCAAGAATGCTCTCTCTTGCTTCCTCCTCGCCGTCCTCCTCACCGTGAAGCACGACGGCACAGAAGACGCAATCGGCGCCACCCACGGCAATCATACCGTGGGGCGTGCTGCTGTTGTAATAGATGCTGTCGCCCTCTCCGAGGACCTCAACATGGTCGCCCACCTGTACCTTGAGCTGACCGCGCAGAACGATATCAAACTCCTGCCCCTTGTGCTTGGAAAGCTGAATGGGGCGCGCCTGCAGCTCAGGAGAATATTCGTACCTGACCCAATAGGGCTCCGCCTTCTTGCCGCGGAACTTGGGGGCAAGATTCTGAATGAGAATGCCCTCCTCCTTGGCGGTCTGCTCGCCCTCGCCGCGGCGCGTCACCGTGTAGGAGGACAGGTTGGGCTCGCGCCCCTCAAGAAGCTCGGACAGCTCCATGCCAAAGGCAAGGGCGCATTTATGGATAAAGGAAAACGGAAGGTCGGTTTTGCCGCCCTCGTATGCAAGATAGGTCGCCTCGTCGGTTTCGGTTTTGCTTGCCATCTGGGCAGGAGTCCAGCCCATAATTTCCCGCATACCCTTAATTCGTGCGGCAATCTCCAGCATTTGTGTCAGATAAGAATCGTTGTGTGCGGTGTTCATATGCAAACCTCCTTCTTGCCACGCGGTGGCAAATTTCATAATATTTATTTTTCCGATTGCTCGGTAAAAAACAAAAATAGCCCGTCTCACATTGAGACGAGCAAATCACCCGCGGTACCACTCAATTTGCACGCAAGGCGTGCCACTCTTGGACTCCATCAAGCCCTATGCATTTACGCAGCAATCACGAGCGCACCTACTTGCCACGGCTTTGGGCGCACCAACTCGGAAGGGATAAGAAGCAACCGTCATATATCGGCTCACAGCACCGCCGACTCTCTGGGATAGGACCTGGCGCTTCCGTCTTCGTCACAGTTTTTGAAAATTATGGACTGATTATAGCACCCGGAAAGGGCGTTGTCAAGGGGTTTTTCAAAAAAATTTTCAGCAAAAAGCCCCAAGGAATACGGCACCGCCCCGTTGGCGGTGCCGTAAATCAATTTGTCAGGTGACGGGGGCGAAGCCAAACAGCCCCTCGGCGTTTCGGTGGAGAATCTTCTCCTCCTCCTCATCGTCCAGCCCCATTTCATCAAAGCGGGCAACCTCCTCCACGGGGTGCCACATGGGATAGTCGGTGCCAAACAGCACGCGGTCTGCACCGTAGGCGCGGACAAGCCGCCTCGCCACCTTGGATTCCAGTGCATAAAGCGAGGAGGAGCAATCCACGTAGAAGTTCTCCATATCGTAAAGCGCCTCTGTTGCCTCCTCCCAGATGGACCAGCCCCCGAAGTGTGCCCCCACCACCGTCAGGCGGGGAAAGCGCTTCAGAATGGGAATCAGGCGGTTGGGATTGGAGTAATCGTAGCGGTAGTCGCCCGTGTGTAAAATCATGGGCAGGCGCCCCTCGCACGCCTCGTAAATTGCCATGCAGCGAGGGTCATCCAGCGCAACCCCCTGAATATCGGGGTGCAGCTTGACGCCGCGAAGCCCGAGGGAGAGAATGCTCTCTGCCTCCTCGGCAATATTGGGGTCGTCGGGGTGCATGGTACCAAGACCAAGCATCACGCCGGGGTGCTTTGCAACCTCCCCTGCAATATAGCGGTTGATGGAGCTTGTCTGCTCCGGCTTCGTTGCCACGGAGAATACCAAAAACCTCTCTATCCCTGCCCATCTGCCCTCCTCCTGCATCATGGAAACGGTGCCGTCGCACGCCATGGGAATGTCGTAGAAGCGACCCGTTGCCTCGGCGGCACGGAGGGCGATTTTATCGGGGTAGATATGGCAGTGGCAATCAATGATATGCCTCATGCTGTTTGTTCCTATCTTTATTTCTTGAGTCCCAGGCGGGAAATGGAGTTCTCCCGCATGACGTATTTCAGGATTTTCCCTGCCGCGTTCATGGGGAAGCTATCGGTGAAGATGAAGTATCTCGGCACCTTGTGGCTGGCGATATGCGCCTGCCCGAAGGCACGCATTTCCGCCTCGTCCGCCTCCTCACCCTTGTGGAGAACAATCCAGGCGCACGCCTCCTCGCCGTACCGCTCGTCGGGGACGGCAACGACCTGCACGTCGCGTACCTTGGGGTGCGTGAGATAAAACTCCTCAATTTCACGGGGGTACAGGTTTTCACCGCCGCGGATAATCATATCCTTGAGGCGGCCCGTTACCTTATAGTATCCGTCGGGGGTGCGGCAGCAGATGTCACCCGAATGCAGCCAGCCGTCCGCATCAATTGCCTGGGCGGTGGCGCGGGGCATCTTGTAGTAGCCCTTCATAATGTTGTAGCCGCGGGCAACGAACTCGCCGTTCTCTCCGTCGGGCACCTCCTCCCCCGTTTCGGGGTCAATCACCTTGCACTCCACACCCGGGAATGCGGTGCCCACCGTTTCCACGCGGTGGTCCAGGTCCTCGTTGACCTCGCCCATCGTACAGCCGGGGGACGCC
>JAFQJX010000201.1 GCA_017397205.1 Clostridia bacterium
GTTTTTATACCGCCTGCCGTTCCCACGGGTGAACCGCCGATCAGCATCAGGATAATCGATACGGCGGCAGAGGCGTTCGTCATATTCTCTTGCGGAATGGTAGCAAAGCCCGCGGTTCTCGTGGTGACCGACTGGAAGAATGATACTTGGATTTTATCGAACAGAGACATCTCTCCGATGGTCAACGGGTTTTCGTATTCAAAAATAAATATGAGAATCGCACCGACGAGAATCAATCCTGCGGTAACGGTTATTGCAATCTTTGAGTGCAAGGTCAGATGTCTGAATATCCTGCGGTTCTTTGGCGAACGGCTCCTGACGACACGAAGTACATCCCACCACACGATATAACCGAGACCGCCGAGAACGATCAGTGCAGAGGTGACGATATTGATCAATGGATGAGTGGCGTAATTACAAAGACTGTTTTCCGCAATAATATCGATACCTGCATTACAGAAAGCGGAGACCGAATTGAATACGGAGATCCAAATGCCCCTAGTCCCAAACTCGGGAACGAACACGAGCATATACAGAACAGCCCCGATTCCTTCGATGATCAGCGTGCCGAACAGTACGTTCTTGACGAAATTCGCAAGCCCCGACATCGTGTTGAGATTGAAGGCATCCTGAATGAGCAAACGGTCGCCGATCCCCATTTTCCTATTGAGAAGAAGCATGAGCCCCGACATAATGGTGATAATACCAAGACCGCCTATCTGTATCGAAAGCAATATAACGATCTGCCCGAACACGCTCCACGTCGACACCGTGGGGAGTGTGACAAGCCCTGTCACGCAGGTGGAAGTGGTTGCCGTAAAGAGCGCATCAAGATACGGCACGGCTTCGCCGCTTGCAGAGCTGATCGGCAATGCCAGAAGTCCGCTTCCTATGAGAATGGTCACGAGAAAGCTGAGCAATATGATCTGTGTGGTTGAAGGCGTGAATTTCTTTTTCCTAACCATGTGATTTTCCTCTGAAAAGCATAAAGGAACCAACGTCCTCTGCAGTCAGCTAGTTCCTTTTCAATATTCATCTTTGTCAATATACCACATTTCACCGCTAATGTCAATATGCTTTTGTTCAGTATACCATCATTCGGATTCTTTTTCACCTATCAGCTTATCACAGCAAACATGACGTTTCTGGCGCCGTATTCTTTAATTATTGAATTAACAGACGAGCACACACTCTCTCTCTTCCCTGCTTTGCTGTTACGCCTGCTCCTTTGCCCTGCGGTGAGAGGGCGGCTCGCCGACCTGCTTACAGTAGGCGCGGTAGAAGGAGGAATAGTTATGGAAGCCGACCTGATACGCCACCTCGGTGGCGGGCTCTCCCGCCTGCAGGAGGCGCTGTGCCATGCCGATGCGCTTGGAGGTGATATAGGTCATGACGGACACGCCCGTATGCTCGCGGAAGGCGCGGCAGAGGTAATACTTGCTGACAAAGAATTTCGCGGCAAGCCCGTCAAGCGAAAGCGGCTCTGCGACGTTGGTGTTGATATATGCAATGACACGGGTAATCAGATGGTCACCCTCGGGCTGCCCCTCCTCTGCCTTGGCGAGGGAGAGGTGCAGAAGAATCTGCGAGAGCAGCGTGCGCACCATCGTCTGCTCGCGGTGGTGGCGCGCGGAGGGATTCTTGAACATCCCCGTAACGGCGTCAATATCCGCAAACAGGGCGCGCACCTTGGGGGAGACGTTCTCCGCCGTGAAGCACACGCCGCACCCCTTCTTTTTGCTCTCGTTCAGCATGGAAAGCTCGGCGGCAGCACCCACGAGACCCGATCGTTCAAAGTTGAACACGTACCGCTCGTAGCGCGTGCCCCTCTCGGGGCAGAGATAATGCGTTTCATAGGGACGGATGAGAATGACCGTATACGGCCGAATGGCATATTCCTTACCCTCCACGATATACCGTCCCTCTCCGTCTACGGCATACAAAAGCTCGTAGTTGCCGTGACAGTGCCGCTCATAATTGAGCGGATTGACCTTCTCTATAACGGTATGCCCGTAGGTAATAAACGACTGCTCCATTCCCGAACCCTCTCTTTTCTTCTATTATAAAGGACAAGGGCAAGATTTGCAATATATTTTGCAAAATTTTGAATGTTTTAATCTCGCCTGCTATTGTATAATCATAGTAGGAAATAACATTTCCTAAAAGGAGAAGCGTATGATTAAACTTGGCGCACAGCTATTTTCCCTTCGCAAGTTCATTCAATCTGCTGAGGGCATTGAATCCACCTTCCAGAGGATTGCGGAGATGGGCTACGAGAACGTGCAGCTTTCCAGCGCACCCAATATCGGTGCAAAGAACTTTGCGCGCATTTCCCGCGACACGGGTCTCCCCATCGTCTGCACCCACTCCAACCCCGACAAGCTGGTGAACAATACCGAGACGCTCATTGAGGAGCACATCATTATGGGCTGTCCCGTTATTGGACTTGGTGCCATTCCCGGTGCCCCCTCAGGAGATATGGAGCAGGTACGGGCATACCTTGAGAAGCTCGCCCCTGCCGTGGAAAAAATTGAGAAGGCGGGGCTTCACTTCGGCTACCACAACCACGCCTTTGAATTCACCCTGCCGGGCGACGAGGGCAAGTGCTTTTACGACACGCTCATTGACAACAACCCCACCTGGCACTTCATTCTGGATACATACTGGATTAAAAAGGGCGGCTTCAAGGTAGAGGACTATATGAGAAAAATCGGCGCGGGTCGCCTTGATAACGTCCATTTCAAGGACATGGCGGACGACGAAAACAAATCCATTTGCTCCTGCGGCGCCGGCACCCTGAACTTCCCTGCCATTTACGAGGTCTGCCGCGAGCTCGGCGTAAAGAACGTTCTTGTGGAGCAGGACAACGCCATTGACCGCGAGGACCCCTTTGGGGAAATGAAAAACAGCTTCCTGCACCTGCGTCCCATCATCTGTTAAGGAGGGCGTATGGCACAGTTTTTAATCTCTGCCTTTGCCGACGAGGCGGCCGAGGACCTTGCGGGGCAAATTGCAGCCCTTACGCGCAACGGTCTCTTTTGCATTGAGCCGCGCAACGTAAACGGCAATCTGATCAAGAAAACCGACGAGGAGCTTTTTGAAATTGCACGCCAACTGAAGGAGGCGGGCATCTCCGTTTCCTCTCTCGGCTCCCCGATCGGAAAGTTTGATATTCACGGCGCCTTTGACGAGCACCTTGCGGATTTTGAGCGCGCCCTCCGCGCCTGCGAAATTCTGGGTGCGAAAAATATGCGTGTCTTTTCCTTCTTCCTTGAGGACGGGGAAAAACAGGAGTGCCGCGACGAGGTACTCCGCCGTATGCGGATTCTCGTGGAGCGCGCCGCACGCGCGGGCGTGACGCTCTGCCACGAAAACGAGGCAGACATTTACGGGCAAAACCCGAGCGAGGTAAAGGACCTTCTTGAAAACGTAGAGGGTCTGCGCGGCATCTTTGACGGCGCCAACTACGTCGCCAAGGAGCAGGACCCCCTGGAGGGGCTTGCCGCCACGCTTCCTCATCTGGAATACCTGCACGTCAAGGACCAGGTGCGTGAAACGGGCGAAATGGTCCCCTGCGGCATGGGCGACGGCTGCTACGAGGAGGTGCTCCGTCAGGTGGACCTCGCAACGGACGGCGTGGTTTACCTCACGCTGGAGCCGCACCTGCACACCTTTGAGGCGTTCAGCCGCATTGACAAGCGCACGCTGAAAACCGCCCTCACCTTTGAAACGGCGGACGACGCCTTTGACTGCGCTGTTACTTATTTGAAAAATACACTCACAAAACTTGGATTTCACGAAGGAGAAAACAACCTATGGAAAAAGTAAGATTTGGCATTATCGGTGTGGGTAACATTGGTCTTTCCCACGTAAAGCACCTGCTGGCAGGCAGAATCACCAACGGTGTTCTGGGTGCCGTCTGCGACCTCAAGCCCAACAAGCTCAACAACGTCAACGGCCTTGAGGGTGGCGACAAGGTCGCAAAGTTCAGCGACTACAAGGAGCTGCTTGCGAGCGGCCTCGTGGACTGCGTCATCGTCGCGGTTCCCCACTTTCTCCACCCCTCCATCTGCATTGAGGCGCTGAACGCAGGACTGCACGTCATCTGCGAGAAGCCCGCAGGCGTTTACACCAAGCAGGTCAAGGAAATGAACGCCGTGGCAGAAAAGAGCGACCAGCTCTTTACCATGATGTTCAACCAGAGAACGAACGAGCTGTATCAGCAGATGCACGATATCGTTCACAGCGGCGGCATCGGTGAAATCAAGCGCGTGAACTGGATTATCACCAACTGGTACCGCCCCCAGTCCTACTACGATTCCGGCGACTGGCGTGCTACCTGGAGCGGCGAGGGCGGCGGCGTGCTGATGAATCAGTGCCCCCACCAGATTGACCTGCTTCAGTGGATTGTCGGCATGCTCCCCACCCGTGTTCACTCCTTCTGCCACTGGGGCAAATGGCATGACATTGAGGTAGAGGACGACGTCACCGCTTACTTTGAATATGAGAACGGCGCAACGGGCGTATTCGTCACCTCCACGGGTGACACCCCCGGCACCAACCGCTTTGAAATCCTGGGCGACAAGGGCAAGCTGATTTGCGAAAACGGCAAGCTTACCTACTATAAGCTCAAGGTCTCCGAGAGAGAGTTCAACGCCACCTACAAGGGCGGCTTTGGCGAGCCCGAGAAGGAGGAGATTGAGCTTCCCGCACCTGCTCCCTGCCCTCAGCACGTCGGCATCATGAACAACTTTGCCAACGCCATTCTGGGTCTGGAGCCCCTGATGGTAAACGGTCTGGAGGGTCTGCGCGGCGTACAGATTACCGACGCAATGCTGCTTTCCTCCTGGCTGGGCGAAACCGTCACCCTGCCGATTGACGACGACCTGTACCTGGCTGAGCTGAACAAGCGCATTGCCACCAGCCGCCGCAAGGTTGCCTCCGACACCGTTCTTTCCACCGACGGTACTTACTGATTTCAGGAGCGCTTTATGAAACAATCCCTGCGTGTAGCCGTGATTGGCTGCGGTGCAATCAGCGGCAATCACTTTGCCGCCATTCGGGAGGCGGGGCAGGAGCTGGTCGCCCTGTGCGACATTCTGCCCTCCCGCACCCGCGGCGCCATTCAGAAATATTCCCTCGGGGAATTGCCCTGCTTCACGGACTATATTGAGATGCTGGACACCGTCAAGCCCGACGCCGTCCATATCTGCACCCCCCACTATCTGCACGCGCCTATGTGCATTGCCGCAATGGAGCGCGATATTCACGTGCTGTGTGAAAAGCCGCTGTGCATTTCCCTTGAGCAGCTGAAGGAGCTGCGTGAGGCGGCAAGGAGGAGCCGCAGTCAGGTGGGTGTTTGCCTGCAAAACCGCTACGAGCCGAATATGCGTCGCCTGTACGAGATGTCCCGCGAGGGGGTCAGCGCCGCCTGCGGCTACGTGACCTGGAAGCGCGACGCCGCCTACTACGGCTCGGGCACCTGGCGCGGCACGTGGGACCAGGAGGGGGGCGGTGTTATGATTAACCAGGCCCTGCATACCCTGGACCTCATGCAATGGATTTGCGGAATGCCGACGCGCGTTTCCGCACGCACCTTTACCGACCATCTGGCAGGGGTGATTGAGGTGGAGGACACCGCCACCGCCCGCTTTGAGGGTGAGGGGAACGTCTTTACCTTTTTTGCAACCGTTGCCGCGGGCGGGGATTTCCCCGTTTCCATTCAGGCGCGTCTTGCCACGGGTGAGCTGATGCAGGTGGAAAACTACCAATTCACCTGCAACTACGAGCCACTCCCCTCCGCATCCCAGGGCGCCGTTCTTGGAAAAAGCGTCTGGGGTATGGGACACAAGTGGCTGATTGCCGACTTCTACGACCATATTGAGAATGGCATCCCCTTCCCCATTGACCTGGAGGAGGGGAGCAAGGTGGTGCGTATGATTCTTGCCATGTACGCATCAAACGGCGCCCTCGTGGATATTCCCGAATAAGGAGAAACAATGAAAGAATTCTTTTCTGATACCGTTCTGCTTTCCACCCCCGTGGCAGAGGAGCTTTACGGCGCGGTCAAGGACCTTCCGATTGTGGACTATCACTGTCACCTGAGCGAAAAGGAAATTGCAGAAAATCGCCCCTTTACCAACCTCGGTGAGCTTTGGCTGGGGGGAGACCATTACAAGTGGCGCGCCATGCGGCTTTGCGGCGTGGACGAGCATTACATTACGGGGGACGCCACCTGGCGCGAAAAGTTTGACAAATTTGCCGAAATCTTCCCCAAGCTTTGCGGAAACCCCCTCTACTACTGGGCACAGCTGGAGCTGAAGCTGTTTTTCGGCATCACGCTGCCCCTCAACCCCGAGAATGCCGATGCAATCTGGGAGGCAACGGAAAAAGCCCTTTCCAAAATGACTGTCGGGGACATTCTGAAAAAATGCAGGGTGGAATATATCGCCACCACGGACGACCCCGCATCCCCCCTTACCTATCACGGCACCTACGGAGGCACCAAGGTATCTCCCACCTTCCGTCCCGACAGCGCCCTCGGGCTTGACCCCTCCGCCCTTGCGGCACTCGGAGAGGCGGCAGAGATGCAGATTGACTCTCTTTCCGCCCTGAAGCAGGCCCTTCGGAAGCGGCTGGATTATTTTAACGCCCACGGCTGCTGCATCGCGGACCACGGCATGGACTATCTGCCCGCAGAGGACTGCGGCGAGGAGGCGGCGGAGGCGCTCTTTGCCAAGGGCACCGCACTTGCCGCCGAGGAAAAGCACCTCCTGTTCTCCCACCTGCTTGTTTTCCTTGCGGCAGAGTATACGAGGCGCGGCATGGTGATGCAGCTGCATTTTGCCACCTACCGCTGTGTGAACTCCTCCATGCTTCCCGTAACGGGCAAGGACAGCGGCTTTGACATTATGCGCGGACACGTGGACACCGACCGCCTCGTGGCGTTCCTTGACACGCTCGTTTCCCGCGGCGCGCTGCCCAGAACTGTGCTTTACACCCTGAATCCTGCCTGTGCCCCCTCCCTTGCGACCCTGACGGGCGCCTTCCCCACCGTACGCGTGGGTGCCGCCTGGTGGTTCAGCGACACGGTGCTTGGCATCAAGCGCCAGCTGGAGACGGTGGCAGAATACGCCGTCCTCGGTACCAACCTCGGTATGCTGACGGACAGCCGCTCCTTTGCAAGCTACGCCCGCTTTGATTTCTTCCGCAGAATTCTTGCCGACGTCGTCGGCGGCTACGTGGAGCGCGGGGAATACGACCTCGCCGCCGCGCGTGAGCTGATGATTGACGTTTGCTATCGCAACGTAAAAGAATATTTAGGATTGTGAGGTGTCGCCAATGAAAATGACGTTCCGCTGGTATGGAGAGGGTGACAGCATTCCCCTGTCCTATATCAAGCAAATCCCCGGTATGAGTGTCGTTGTGACCGCCGTATACGACGTTCCCGTCGGCGAGGTCTGGCCGCTTGAAAAAATCCTCCGTCTTAAGGAGGTCACAGAGGCAAACGGACTTGAAATGGAGGTCATCGAGAGCGTCCCCGTGCACGAGGACATCAAGCTTGGCCGCCCCAGCCGTGACCGCCTGATTGAAAACTACGCCGCCACCATCCGCAATCTCGGCAAGGCAGGCGTGAAGTGCATCTGCTACAACTTTATGCCCGTCTTTGACTGGCTCCGCACCAACCTGAGA
>JAFQJX010000202.1 GCA_017397205.1 Clostridia bacterium
CGGTGCGGGAAAAAGCACCGTAGCAAAGGCGCTCGCAAGCAAGCTTGGTATCACCTACGTGGATACGGGTGCTCTGTATCGCACGGTCGGGCTTTATACCAAGGAGCGCGGCGTTGACCCCAAGGACGAGGCAGGCGTAAGCGCCCTTCTTGACACCCTGAATATCCGCATGACCTACGAGGACGGGGTCCAGCACCTCTACCTCAACGGCCATGACGTCGGCGACAGCATCCGTACGCAGGAGATTTCCATGTATGCCTCTGCCGTATCGGCACACCCCGCCGTGCGCGCATTTTTGCTTGCTACCCAGCGCGATATTGCAAAAACCCAATCCATTGTGATGGACGGGCGCGATATCGGCACCGTGATTTTCCCTGATGCGGAGGTGAAGATTTTCCTGACCGCATCCCCCGAAAACCGCGCACAGCGTCGCTACGACGAGCTGATTGCCAAGGGTCAGAATGCCGACTACGAAACCGTCCTTGCAGAAATCAAAACCCGTGACCACAACGACAGCGCCCGTGCCGTTGCCCCCCTGCGCCCTGCAGAGGATGCCGTTCTGCTGGATAACACGGGCTTTACGGTGGAGCAAAGCGTTGCCGCCGTCATGCAGATTCTCGAAGAAAAATTGGGAGACCGACTGTAACACATGAAAAAAAAGCAACGCAAGAAAAGGTCGGGGAACGGGTTTTACCGCGCCATTGCCGCAATCTTCGGCGGACTTGTGCGCTTTGTATTCCGTGTCCGCACGACAGGGCTTGAAAACCTTCCGCAGGAGGGCGGCTTCATTCTCTGCGCCAACCATATCGGATACCCTGACGCCGTTCTGCTCGTGGCTGCCCTGCCCTGTGAAATTCGCTTTCTTGGAAAGAAGGAGATTTTCAAGGTGCCGCTTCTCGGCTCCTTCGTTCGGGCGATGGGCGCCGTCCCTGTGGACAGAAACGCGGCGGACGTCGGCGCCATCAAAAAGATGATAGCGCTTGCCAAGGCGGAACACGCAATTACCGTCTTTCCGCAGGGACACCGCCGTCACGGACAAAACCCCGCCGATACGGAAATCAAGCACGGAATCGGAATGATTGCCGCCGCAAGCGGAGTCCCCGTCGTCCCCGTCTGTATCAAAATGAAGCGGGAGCGCTACGCGCTCTTCCGCCGCGTGAATATCATCGTCGGCACACCCATGACCTACCGCGAGATTTGCGGTGAGGAGCGCGGACGGAGCGGCTACGAAAAGGCATCTCAGGCGTTTTTCGGCGCCACCTGCCTGCTCGGTGGCTACACGCCCTCGGCGCTTCCCCCTGCCACGTCGGTCCCCGAAAGCAGCGAAGCGGGAGGCAACGAGGCATGAGCGTTACACTTGCAAAAAACGCGGGCTTCTGCTTTGGCGTGCGCCGCGCGACCGAATACGTAGACACCCTCCTGAAAAACGGAACCGCAAAACATATCTATACCCTGGGCGCCCTGATTCACAACCGCCTGTACATTGAGGAGCTTGCCGAACGGGGCGTGCTGGTTGCATCGCTGGACAGCGTCGCGCAGATTGCCGAGGCAAGTGATGCGGGCGAGGAAACGTATCTCATCATCCGCACCCACGGCATTCCAAAGGAAACGGAGTCGCTTCTGCGCCGGACGGAGGCAGCTCACCCCCATTTCCACGTCGTGGATATGACCTGCCCCTTTGTCAATCGCATTCACAGGATTGCCGAGGAGCAGACTGGCGAGGACACGCTCTTTCTCCTGCTTGGCAGTAAAAGCCACGCAGAGCCCGTTGGCATCATGAGCTATGCCAAGGGAGAGAAGCATATTTTTTCCTCCCTTGACGAGCTGAAAACGCTCATGGAGAGTCAAAATGGGTCGCAAAAGCAAATTGTTGCTGCAAGTCAGACCACCCAGAGCGTCCATGAGTGGAAAAAATCTCAAAAATATCTCAAAAAAGTATGTACAAACCCGATTTTTTTTGATACAATATGTAATGTTACCGAAACTCGCCA
>JAFQJX010000203.1 GCA_017397205.1 Clostridia bacterium
GAACTGCCTTTGCCTTCTGGTCGCTGTTCAGACTGTCAATAAAGTTGTCGGTAATCTCGTCCATATCACCGGTGTAGAAGCTGGTGATACCGCCGATTGCCTCGCTGGACAGGCCGAATGCGTCAGCCATCAGCTGCTTCTCCAGGGGGGTCAACTGACCGTCTGCTGCAAGAGCGGTAGCGGTGATGATGCTCAGAAGCAGAGCACCGTCGTTCTCGCTGTCATACTGCTTGAGAACGGGAATCAGCTCGCGTGCTGCGTTGCTTGCGATGTTCACGAGGGACTGGTAATCCTCGTTGACGAGGTCTTGAAGCATTTCGTCAAAAGTGGTCATTGGTATATTCCTCCGTATGTAAATTGAGTTAGTTTATTATATCATTTAACGGTGTCCCTGTCAACACCAAGCAAAGAATCCTTGCCTATTTCTTACAAAAGTCTGCCGTGTAGCGTGACAGCAGGCGGTAAAGAGGTGCATACAGGAACAAAACCGAGAGCGCCGTTGAGCCAACGAGAAGCGCCGCAAAGGGCAGGTCCGCGAGAAGATAGGCGCCAAGGGCGAAGCCCGTTCCCCTTGTGTGACACATCAGGGCGGTGGCGGCGGCAAAGAGCAGGCAATACACCAGGGAGCAGAGTATTCCCGCTACGCAAACGGCGTATTCCGTGCGGCGCCGCAGAAGCCAGCCGCAAAAAAGAGTCAGCTCATAGCCCAGCCACATGGGAATCAGGAGAAAGGGACTCATCACCCCGAACAGAAGATTGTCAAGCAGCACGTGCACCGTGACAATCAGGGTGCCGCCGCCCATCCCCACACAGGCGCCGTACAGCAGCACCAGAAGAAAGGTCGCCTGAATGTTCGGCAAAAAGGAAAGCACCGCCTCCTGTGCAAACAGCAGCGCCGCCATCAGACCCAGAAACGCCAGCCGCTTGGTGGGAGTCCCCATGCTTTTACCAGGTGTTTTCATGCGCTAACACGATTTTCATGCCGTTTTGCGGCACCACCTCGCCAATTCCGACCATGGAATACGTGCCGTCCACATACAAAGAAAGCCACGAGGTGTAGCCGTCCGTCTCCACGCCCGCGATATCATAAATAAAGGGACCGTAGGGACCGATTTCGTAACGGATGGTATCACCGTAATAGTCACTCAGAATGTCAAAAACGGAGGCCTCATCCCAAAAATCAATGGCATCCTCCGTCACCACGGTGCCGTCCAGCTCCTTGACCGTTACGGTAATCGTCCCCTTGGGGTCGGGCTCCCTTGTCCGCCCGAAATACGCCGTCAGCACCAGCGCCACTACGGCACAAACCAGGAGCGCAATCAGGAGCTTTTTCGTCATTTGTCCTTTCATTTTCATACCTCCGTCCTTCGATTTTACTTGCTCCTCTATTATATACCGCTTTTCACCCTTTTTCAAGACTCCCGTCGGTAATATTCTCCTCTTGCTTTTTCGTGCCTGTTGAAGCTGCGGCTTGGATAGAAAAAGCACCCACGGGGGGCGACAAAAACGCGAGGGAAATGCCCTCTTACTTTTTCGTCCTCATCCCGCCATTGGCGTGGACGGAATCCACCGCAGGTGGCATGGAATCCGCCCTCGCTGGGCGGTATGGAATCACGGCGTAGCCGTGGATGGAATCAAGCCGCAGGAATACATCCAGCCCGTGGGGCTGATGCCATGCCCGACCTTGTCGGGATTCCATCGGGCAGGCATCGCCTGTTGATGCCATACCAAGCTGCGGCTTGGATAGAAAAAGCACAGCCGTGTTCGGCTGTGCTTTTTCTGGTGGACCCGAGGGGTATTTCGCTGTCCGCGAATACGCCCACTCCCTGCGCCTGCCAAGCGAGCTTGCCGATCTTCGGGAGAGAGAGATTCGTGGAGACCTCTGCGACTGTTGGCAAATGAAGATACGCAAGCGATGAGGTCTCTGCTGCAATGCTTACGCATTCCA
>JAFQJX010000204.1 GCA_017397205.1 Clostridia bacterium
CCCCTCGCCTCGGTAGAGGGTGAGGTATTCGTAGCGGTAGCGCGCCTGCCAATAGGCGTACAGCTTGTCGCTGATGCTCACGGAGTGAAAGGAAAGCACACGGTGGCTTTGCCGTGCAAGCCCGACAATCCCGAGCGTGAGCGCCACGAGAAGCAGGCACGCCACTAAAATGAGGCAAAGTCGCTTGCGGCGCCAGGGAGAGGCGCATTTACACTGTGTCATGGGGAGTCTCCTTTGTCAGCTTTTCTTGTGCTGCTTCATAAGCAAGCAACAGGCGCGCGGCGACCTCCGCCGCGTCCTCTCCCTCCCGCAGGGGCAGGGATAGATAGGGGGTACGCGCGCTCAGGGTGCGCAGGGTGGGATAGGCGGTGTAGACCTCCGCCCAGAGGGCAAGGTCGGTGACGGTGGGGTACAGGCGGAGCTGTCCGTTTACGCGCTCCACCAAGGAAATACGGCACCTCTCTGCCGTTGCGCGGGTGAGCGCAATATGGAGCAGACGTCTGACGGGCTTGGGCGGTGTGCCGAAGCGGTCAATCAGCTCGTCCAGCACGTCCTCGCGGTCTGCCTCGCGTGCGATGCAGACAATTTTCTGATACACCTCAATGCGCTGGGCGGGCGAGGAGATATAGTAGGCGGGGATATTGGCGTCCAGGCGCAGGTCCACCGTGGACGAGAAGGGTGCGGGCGGCACCTCTCCCTTTTCCTCAAGCACGGCGCTTTCCAGAAGGCGGATATACAGGTCGTAGTCCACGCTTTCAATGTGGCCGTGTTGAGAGGCGCCGAGCAGGTCGCCCGCACCTCTTATTTCAAGGTCACGCAGGGCGACGCGGAAGCCCGCGCCAAACTCGGCGTATTCACGAATGGCAGAGAGGCGGCGGCGTGCAATATCGCTCAGCGCCTTGCCCTGTCGGTAGGTAAAATAGGCGTATGCCTGACGGCTGCTACGCCCCGTGCGGCCGCGCAGCTGGTGCATCTGGGAAAGCCCCATGCGGTCCGCGCCCTCCACAATCAGGGTGTTGGCATTCGGCAGGTCCACACCGCTTTCCACGATGGTGGTGCAGACGAGAATATCAATCTCTCCCTGCACCAGCGCCCCCCAGGTGTCCTCAATCTGCTCGCGCTCCATCTGCCCGTGGGCGTAGGCAACGCGGGCGGCGGGAAAGTCCGCTTGCAGGCGGCCTGCAACCAGGTCAATCTCCTCGGTGCGGTTGTACAGGTACAGCACCTGCCCCATACGGGCGAGCTCACGCCGAATCGCGGTATTAACGATATCGCGGTTGTATTCCAGCACGTAGGTGGAAACGGGACGGCGCTCGCCCGGCGCCTCGTCCAGCACCGACATATCGCGGATGCCGCTCATTGCCATATTCAGGGTGCGCGGAATGGGGGTTGCGGTCAGGGTCAGGACGTCAATATTGCTTCCAAGCGCCTTGATTTTTTCCTTTTGTGCAACGCCGAAGCGCTGCTCCTCGTCAATAATCAGAAGCCCGAGACGCTTGAATTTCACGCGGTCGCCAAGCAGGGCGTGCGTGCCGACAATCAGGTCGGTTTCTCCGCGCTCCAGGCGGCGCAGAGAGGCGCGCTGCTCCTTTTGCGTGCGGAAGCGCGACAGCACGTCTACCTGCACGGCAAAGCCGCGCAGACGCGCGAGGGCGGTCTGGTAGTGCTGCATGGCAAGAATGGTGGTCGGGACGAGGAGCGCCACCTGATAGCCGTTTGCAATGGCGCGGAATGCGGCGCGAAGCGCCACCTCCGTTTTTCCAAAGCCCACGTCACCGCAAAGCAGGCGGTCCATGGGGGTGCTTTTTTCCATATCGGCGAGAATATCCAGCACCGCTCCCTCCTGACAGGGGGTCAGCTCGTATTCAAAGCCGGAGGCAAACTCCTCCTCCATTTCCCCTGCGGAGGGGAAGGAGAAGCCAGGCTTTCTCGCACGCTCGGCATACAGGGTAAGCAGCTCCTGCGCCATTTCCCTTGCGGCACCCTTGGCGCGGCTTTTTGCCTTTTCCCACGCCGCACCGCCCATGCGGGACAGCTTGACGGACGTGCCCTCGCCACCGCCGATATAGCGGGTGACGGCGGATAGCTGGTCGGCGGGGACAAAGAGCTTGTCGGTGCCCGCGTAACGAATGGTGATATAGTCGCGCGTGACGCCGTTTTGCGTAATGCTCTCCAGCCCCTCAAACAGACCGATGCCGTATTTTTCGTGCACCACGTGGTCGCCGGGCGAAAGCTCCGCATAGGAAAGAATGGTTTGCCCGGGGGTATATTTTGGCTTTTTTGTGCGCCTGAGTGGGCGCCGCACGGCGCTCGCCTCCTGCTGAGAAAGCGACAGGACCGCCACGCGGGCGCCTATCAGGTCAAAGCCGGAGGAGAGTGCCCCCTCTGTGACGTACACGACACCTGCGTGCGCGTTTTCGTGCGTCAGGTCCTCTTTCGCCGCGGCGCAGGGAATTCCCAGGTCGGAAAGGTATGAGAGGGTGGAGGCGGCGGCAGATGCCGTATCGCACACGGCAAAGAGCGTATACTGCTCCTTCAGAAGAACGGCGAGGTCGTCAACGAACGCCTTGGGTGCGCCGCCGTAGGCGGGCAAACGGCGCATACGGAAGCCGAACACGCCCCCCTCCCGACCGAAGGTGCCGCCCGTAAAAGCGTTGATATGCACCGTGGGACGGGCGGCAAGCGCCGCCTGATATTCTGCGGCGTCCAGCCCCCATTTTGCGTCCCTTGCGTCCAGTAGACCGCGCGAAACGAGAGGGGCTGCCGCCTCCTGCTGTGCCTCAAGTGCCCCCTTGAGGGAGGCGGCGGTTTCGTTGGTGCCGAGCAGGTAAACGGGGGCGCCGTGCGGTAGATAGTCAAGGAGGGTGGCTCTCTCGGGGTAAATCAAGGACAGATAGCGGTCACGGCAGGCAAGCGAGATGCCAGCCCTCAGCTGAGAGCACAGAGAGGACAGCTCATCCTGCCCCTGTGAGTCTGCCCGTCCGCTTGCCCTGTCCATCGCGGCAAGAAGTCGCTTTTTTGCCTGTTCGTCAGGCACCACCTCGTGCGCGGGAAGCAGGGTAAAGGAGGATACGGGGTCCAGGGAGCGCTGGGTCATGGGGTCAAAGGAGGTGAGGCGGTCAATCTCGTCACCGAAAAACTCCAGGCGCAGGGGGCTTTCGCTCTCGCGGCACCAGAGGTCCAGAATAAAGCCGCGGCGCGCAAATTGCCCGGGTGCCTCCACGGCGTCCGTGCGGACGTAGCCCATGTCGGAAAGCCGCCTGCAAAGCAGGTCGGGGCTGACCTCCTGTCCCGGCTTCACCTCGGTTGCCCACTCCGCAAAGCGGGCGGGAGAGGGCAGAAAGCCCACGGCGGCGGCAGGGGTTGCCACGATGGCGTCCACCTCGCCGCGCGCAAGCGCGTGCAAAGCAAAGAGCCGCTCACGCTCCGTGTCGTGAGAGGCGGAATATTCATAAAAAATCAGGGCGCGGCAGGGGAAATGCAGGCACCTGACCCCGCTTTGAGTGAGCCGCTGTGTCAGCGCCTCGGCTGCGGTATCGTCAGGGGCAAGAAAGAGGGAGGGCACGCCTCCCTCGCGGCGACAGTGCAGCGTCGCCTCACAGCAAAATGCCTCCTGCCCGCCGCCTGACAGCCCGTTGACAATCAGGGGGAGCGGCGTGTCCGCCGTCCTCTGCCTGTCAAGCGCATGTGTAAAGGAGCCAAACAGACTGTCGGCATGTATCAGGCGTGAAAGCTTCATATCAGGTGGAATAACGGCTCATGGCGAGGTCGGGCTTTCCCTCGAGGAGAAGAAGAAGTGCCTCCGCGACGCTTGCACGCACCTCGGAGAGGGTTTTCAGGTCCTCGGCGGAAAAGCGACCCAGCACCCAATCCGCCAGATTGAAATCAGGGTGGGGCTTCTTGCCGACGCCGACCTTGATGCGTGTGTAGGATTGCGAGGCAAGCTGCCCCTCAATGCTTTTGAGTCCGTTGTGACCGCCGTGCGAGCCCTGCAGGCGGATGCGGACGTGACCCACGTCAAAGCTGACGTCGTCGCAGATGACGAGAACATTCTGCGGTGGGATTTTGTAAAACGCCGCGGCGGCGGCAACCGCCTCGCCCGAAAGGTTCATAAAGGTCTGGGGCTTCATCAGCAGCACCCGCTTGCCGCCAAGCACGGCATCGGCGGTCAGCGCCTTGAACTTGAGATTTGTGACCTTGACCCCCACCTTTTCTGCGAGCGTATCCAGGCAGAGAAAGCCGGCGTTGTGCCGCGTTTGTGCGTATTCCTCGCCCGGATTGCCAAGCCCGACCACAAGATGCGTGATGGGAACTGCCGCCGCGGCGGAGGTGGATTTGATTTGGTCAAAGAGGGCGAAAATGTCCGTCATTGGAGCTCCTTGAGCCACGCGGTGGCGTCAGCGTCACTTGGCATCTGCCAGGTGCCGCGGGGAGAAAGAGAGACACTTCCCACCTTGGGCCCGTCGGGCAGGCAGGAGCGCTTGAACTGCTGAGAGAAGAAGCGGCGCACGAATATCACGAGCCAGCGGCGGACAGTCTCCCCGTCATATTCGCCGGCGAAGGCGGCGGTGGCAAGGCGCAGAATCTTCGCGGGGGAGAAGCCGTAGCGCACCGTGTAGAACAGGAAAAAGTCATGCAGCTCGTAGGGGCCGACGATGCCCTCGGTCTGCTGGGAAATCTCGCCGTTTTCGGGCGGCAGCAGCTCGGGGGAAACGGGGGTGGAGAGAATATCGCGCAGCACCCTTGCAACCTCCTCCTGTCCCTCCGCCTCGGCGCTGTCTGCACCGTATGCGACAAGGTGGCGCATCAGCGTCTTGGCGATGCCCGCGTTGACGCCGTACATGGACATATGGTCGCCGTTGTAGGTTGCCCAACCGAGCGCAAGCTCGGAGAGGTCGCCCGTGCCGACAACAAGGCCGTTTTCGGCATTGGCAAGGTCCATCAGCACCTGCGTGCGCTCTCTTGCCTGTGCGTTTTCGTACACGGCGTTGTGCACCTTAGGGTCATGGGAAATATCGGCGAAGTGCCCCGTCACCGCACCGCAGATGCTGACGGTACGCAGGGTGGTACAGAGCAGCTCTGCCAGGCGCTCCGCGTTGCTCTTGGTACGGGTGGTGGTGCCAAAGCCGGGCATGGTTACGGAAATAACGCGGTCGGTGGGATAGCCCGCAAGACGGGCGGCACGCACGGACACGAGCAGGGCGAGGGTGGAGTCCAGCCCGCCCGAAACACCGAGCACCAGTGTCTTTGCGTGAGCGCGGAGCATTCTGTTTGCAAGAGCACGGCTCTGCATCTCCAAAATCAGCTTGCAATGCTCCTCCAGCGTCTGCCTGTCGCTAGGAACAAAGGGGAAACGGTGGGGCGGCTGTGCAAAGACGGTATCCGATATGGAAAGGTGGAAAGGAACGTGCAGATACTCATCCTCTCCAAGCGCGACAAAGGTATTCAGGTTCATACGGGCGGTCTGAAGCTTTTGTACGTCTATGACTGCCTGAATCAAGGTGGCGCCGCCAAAGGGCTTATTTTCTGCCAAAACGTCACCGTCCTCACAAACGAAGGAGTGACCGGAGAACACAAGGTCGGTGGTGCTTTCGCCCTCGCCCGCGTTGGCGTACACATAGGCACAGTGCGTGCGCGCAGACTGGGTGCAAATGAGATTGCGGCGATACTGCGGCTTTCCGACGGACTCGCTGGACGCAGAGAGGTTGACCACCAGGGTGGCACTCGCTACGGCGTGGGAGGCAGAGGGAGATGCACTCACCCAGGCATCCTCGCAAATTTCAGCCCCGACAGTGAGTCCGGGCATTTCGGGGCAGGTAAAGAGCAGGCGGGTGCCAAAGGGCACCTGCTCGCCCAAAAGCGTGACGGTGCTGTTCTTTGCGGGCGCGGGCGCGAAGTGGCGCACGTCGCCAAACTCAGAGTAGTTCGGCAGATAGGTCTTGGGAACAATGCCAAGCAGGTGACCGCCACTAATTGCAACGGCACAGTTATACAGCTTGCCGCCTACCTCAAGGGGCATACCGACAAAGGACAGCAGGTCTAAATCCTTGGTGCCCTGGGTGTACGCGCGAAGCGCTTCTTTGGCGGCGCTTAGCAGCGTGGTATTGAAAAACAGGTCCCCACAGGTGTAGCAGGTCAGGGAAAGCTCGGGGAAGCAAAGAACCTTGACGCCTGCCAAAGCGGCCTCTTTTGCCAGCGCCAGATGTGCGCTTCCGTTTGCTTCGGGATGAGCGAGCGTTGCCTGCGGGCACGCCGCCGCTACACGGAGAAAGCCGTGCTTCATGAATTTGCCTCGCTTTCTTCACCAAAGAGAATGAGCTCCCTGGCGTAGGGAAGTGCACGGATATAGTCGCAGAACTGGTGCCATTCGGCGAGCTTGTGGCTCTTCCGCGCGTTGTACATATTGATGCATACCTCGTAGTTGAGGGTGACGGTACGCATCTGCTGATAGGAGGAGGGCAAAAGCTGAATCATATTGTGCCAATGGCTCTTGTCCTTCGTTTCTACAAATTTTACCCGCTCCCCCTCGAGATATGCAATCAGGGAGTCCAGCTGTGCCAGCGCATCGTCCGTCATGCGGTCACAGCTGAAATCGTCGCGCGTGAAGGGGGCGGCGTGGATTTTGTGCATGGTGGAGGTGGAGTTGGCAACCGTGCCGACCTTGTAGGTGTCAAATTCCTTCCACCAGTACAGGGGGGCGGTGATATCCATGGAAATCATAATCTGGCGCAGGTATTTCCTGTGGTCGGAGCCGGCGCGTGCAAGCTTCTGAGCGAGGGAAAGGTCATTCTCCCCCAGCACGTACTCGCCCTTTTCATTGTAGTAGCTGTCCGTGCGCGCCCAGCTGTTCAGGGGGTTGCGCGCTCCGCGCAGAGCATTTTCAAAATTCATAACCGAGATACGTTCAACCTTTAACATAACGGTCCTCCTGATTTGTCTTTGCCTTATTTTAGCACAGGAGCATCACAAAGTCAATACGCCCGTGCGCGCGGGAGGGTGCGAACGGGTGCAGGTGGGTGCGTACGCGACAGCGCGTAAGCGTGAGAGGGGGTGCGCGGCGAGGGCGCGCGGGCACAAGGAGGGGGCGAGCAGAGTGGCGCGGTTGCGTGAGAAAAAAGAAAAAAGGCGGAGATTTGCGGCACCTCCTTGGCGTTGTTAAAGAAAAAGGCGGAGCTTTGCGGCTCCGCCTTGACATTTTAAGATTGTGCGCAACAGAAGATGGGCGCGTTGGTGTTAAAGAATGGACGTGCCGTGCAGGGAAACGACCTCGCCCGACGAAAGAGAAATGCGCTCTCCCTCCGCGTCAAGCAGAAGCTCCGCCCTGTCACCGATGCCGAGCACGCGGGCACACAGGGTGCGCTCCCCTTGCGTGACGGTGACGGTTTTTCCGTCAAGGATACTCCTCTCCCGATAGAGAGGCAGAAACTCCCCCGTTTCAAAGGAGGAGAGGCGCGCTGCAAGGCGTGCAAAAATTGCCTCGGCAAGACGGGCAGGGTCCAGGGGGGCGCCTCCGAGCTCCGCCTCAAGCGAGGTGGCGGTTGCCGCGAGCTCCTCCGGCAGGGGGGAGCTGCGCACGTTGAGCCCAATCCCGATAACGGCGTAGTCGGGTGCCCCGTCGGGGCGCAGGGCTGCCTCCGTCAGAATACCCGCTACCTTTTTGTCCGACAGGTACAGGTCATTGACCCATTTGATGCCGACGGACACATCGTGCGTTTTTTCAATCGCCTCTGCCACCGCGACGGCGGCACAGGGGGTCAGGAGAGAAAGCTGCTCGGGAGAGCAGGTGGGACGGACAACGAGGGAACAATAAAAGCCGACGCCCCCGGGGGAATAAAAGCGGCGGTCAAAGCGGCCGCGGCCTGCCGTTTGGGTGTCTGCCCAGACGAGGGACAGGTGGGGCGCGCCCTCCCTGGCGAGTGCCTTTGCGCGCAGGTTAGTGGAGTCAATGGCTTCGTGCCGTTCCACCCACACGCCACTCGGCAGGGAGGCGCGGAGGAGGTCTTCGGTTGGCCAGGTGATCGGGGTCACGGCACGCTCCTTTCCTGCCTGCGCCGCGCCCCCTCGGGCAGCAGTTTGGCAAAGGCAGTGGGAATTGCATAGGTTTCTCCGAGGGACACGGTGGTGGCAAATACAAAGTCCCCATCGGAGTCAGGTGTCAAGGAGGAGCCGAAAACGGCGGCAGAAAGAGGCGTGTCTGTGGGCAGATTGGTGTCGGCGAGCGACACCTCGTAGCCCGTCATATGCCACTCCACGTGGGTAAATACGTGCTTTGCGTTTTTGCTCTGTTGCAGGCGGATTGGCTCCAGCCCGAGGGAGCGCACGTAGGCAAGTATTTCCTCCTCGCTTGCCTCCCCCCGAAGGGAGGGAAGCTCGTAAAGCCCTGCAAGCAGTCCCGTTTTGTCACGGCGGTGCAGGAGGGTGTGCGTGCCGTCCCTGAGCCACAGCACGGTTTTGTACTCCCGGCGCCGCGGCTTTTTCTTTTCGCGCACGGGGAGGACCTCGGTCAATCCTTTTTTGTGTGCAAGGCAATGCGCGGCAAGCGGACAACGGGCGCAGTCGGGCGGTAGATTCGGGCCGCACAGGGTGGCGCCAAGCTCAATCAGCGCCTGGTTAAAATCCCCGGGGCGGTGCGGGTCGGTCACCTTCATGAGCGCCGCCTCGTAGTCGCGTTTCACGCGCGCGTCAAGGATATTGCGTGTATCCGTCAGCACGCGGGCAAGCACGCGCAGAACGTTTCCGTCAACGGCGGGGGCGGGAACGCCGTAGGCAATAGAGGCAATCGCCCCTGCGGTATAAGAGCCGATGCCGGGCAGGGTCAGAAGGGTCGCGGGGTCGCTTGGGAGGATTCCGCCGTGCTGCGCGACAACCGTCTGCGCGGCCCTTTGGAGATTTCTTGCTCTTGAGTAATAGCCCAGCCCCTCCCACAGCTTGTTGAGTTTGTCGGGTGGGCATTCTGCAAGCGCCTCCAGGGTGGGCAGCG
>JAFQJX010000205.1 GCA_017397205.1 Clostridia bacterium
AAGACCGTGGTGCTGGACTATTCCTCTCCCAACGTGGCAAAGCCCTTCCATATCGGGCACCTCGGCACGACGGTCATCGGTCACTCCCTCAAGCTGCTGCATCAGTTTGCGGGCTGGAGGTGTGTGGGCATCAACTACCTCGGCGACTGGGGCACCCAGTTCGGCAAGCTGATTGTCGCCTACAAGAAATGGGGCTCCCGTGAGGAGATTGAGGAGGGCGGCATTGACGCCCTGGTTGCCCTGTACGTAAAAATCAACAACGCCATTGACGAGAGCGCGGAGGGCAAGGCGCTTGCAGACGAGGCGCGCCTCGAGTTCCATAAAATGGAGGAGGGGGACGAGGAGAACATCGCCCTGTGGCGCTGGTTCATTGAGATTTCCCTCGCCGAATACGAAAAAACCTACCGTCAGCTTGGCATCACCTTTGATTCCTATAAGGGCGAAAGCTTCTATACGGACAAGATGCCCGCCCAGGTGCAGAAGCTCCGCGAGTTGGGGCTGATGAAGCTGGACGACGGCGCCTCCATCGTAGACCTGGAGGAGTACGGAATGCCCCCCTGCCTGATTCTCAAGCGCGACGGCTCCACCCTGTACCCCACCCGTGATATTGCCGCCGCCGTGTACCGCAAGGAGCACTACGGCTTTGACCGCGCCATCTACGTCACCAGCGCACAGCAGTGCCTGCATTTCCAGCAGTGGTTTAAGGTTGTGGAGTTGATGGGGTATCCCTGGTACGGGGAGCTGGTGCACGTGCCCTACGGCACCGTTTCCGTTGCGGGGGCAAAGCTGGCAACCCGTACGGGCAACGTCGTTTTGCTGCGCGACCTGTTCGCACAGGCGATTGAAAAGGTGCGCGGCATTATGGTAGAAAAGAATCCTGCCCTTGAGGGCAGAGAGGATATTGCCGAGCAGGTGGGCGTGGGCGCTATCGTGTTCCACTACCTGTCGGGCAGCCGCATCCGTGACATCAACTTTATTCTGGAGGACGCCCTGTCCTTTGACGGCAACACGGGTCCCTACGCGCAGTATACCTACGCGCGTACCTGCTCCGTGCTTCGCCGCTACGGCGAGGAGGTGCCTGCCTGGACCGCCGCGACCGCGACCAAGGAGGAGGGGGCGCTTGCCAAGACGGTTGCCCTGTTCCCCGAGCGGGTGCGCGTGGCGCTCGCGGACTACGAGCCCTCCGTCATCACCCGTTATATTCTGGACTTGTGCGCCGCCTTCAACCGCTTCTATCACGAATGCCCCATTCTCTCCTGTGAGGATGAGGAAACGAGAAAGAGCCGCGTGGCGCTGACCGCCGCAACCCGTACCGTTCTCGGCACCGCCCTGCGCCTGATTTGCATGGCGACCCCCGAGCAGATTTGATTTTAAAAGAAAAAGCCCGTCGGGCAACAGTAGGAGAGCACCCATGAGTGGACATAGCAAATGGAATAACATCAAGCACAAAAAGGAAAAATCCGACGCCGCAAAGGCGAAAATCTTTACCCGTATCGGGCGTGAAATGGCGGTTGCCATCCGTGCAGGGGGAGCCGACCCCAACACCAACAGCAAGCTGCGCGACCTGATTGCCAAGGCAAAGGCAAACAACGTGCCCAACGACAACATTGAGCGCATTCTCAAGAAATTCTCCGAGGGCAACACCGCCGATTACGAGGAAATCACCTACGAGGGCTACGGCCCCTCCGGGGTGGCGGTCATTGTGGAAACCGCCACCGACAACCGCAACCGCACCGTCGGCAACGTCCGTTCCCTGTTCACCAAGTACCACGGGAATATGGGCAACAGCGGCTGTGTCTCCTTTATGTTTGAGGAGAAGGGCGTGATTGAATACGCAGACGAGGACGGCGAGATTGACGAGGAGGCGCTGATGGAGGCAGCCCTGGAGGCAGGTGCTACTGATTTTGAGGGCGAGGAGGGCTACTACACCGTCTACACCGAGGTGGAGGACGTCACCGCCGTTGCCGAGGCGCTTTCCGCCAAGGGCTACCGCGCCGAGAGCGCGGACCGCGCCATGGTGCCCTCGAATTACGTGACGCTTGAGAGCGAGGACGACGTGCGCTTTATGACCCTCCTGATTGAAAAGCTGGAGGAGGATGACGACGTGACCGCCGTCTTCCACAACTGGGAAATGTAAGGCACCGCCCTGACGATTTCCCTCAAAAAAGAAAAGGAAAGGAGAGCGCCGTGCAGGAGAACGGGAGGGTGAAAACCCAGTACGTATTCCGCCGCGTGGAGAGTAAGTTTCTCATTACGCGTGAGCAATATGACGAGCTGATGCAGCGAGCGGCGCCCTACCTGTGCGACGACCGCTACAAGGAGGGGACGATTACAAGTCTTTACTACGATACCCCCTCTCATCTGCTCATCCGCAGGTCGCTTGAAAAGCCCCTGTATAAGGAAAAAATCCGTCTCCGCGCCTACGGCGAGGTGGGGCAGGACGACAGAGTGTTCGCAGAAATTAAGGTCAAGCACGACGGTGTGGTGTACAAGCGCCGCGTGGCAATGACGCTGGGGCAGGCGCTGGCATACCTCGCAGGAGAAGCCCCACCCCCCGTACAAACGCAGATTACGCGGGAGCTGGACTGGCGCAAAAAGCTTTACGAGAGGGAGGGCGGGCTTGCCCCCGCCATGACGGTGGTGTACGACCGCCGCTCCTACCGCAGCGTGGACCCCGAGGAGGATTTGCGTGTGACCTTTGACACGGGCGTGCGCTTCCGCTGTGACCGACTGTCCCCCGAGGAGGGGCTGGACGGCAGGGTCATTCTTCCCCCCGACGGGGTGCTGATGGAGGTCAAAACCAGCCGCGCGCTTCCCCTGTGGCTTGTGCGGATTCTCTCGGAGATGGGCATTTACAAAAGCTCCTTCTCCAAATACGGCACCGCCTATCTCGTATCACAAGGACTCATACCCTGCGCCACCGCGCAGGAGAAAGATAAGGTATAATATGGGAAAACTGTTTACATCCGTTTTTGCAGGCACGAATCCCCTCTGGGAGGGCTTTCTTATCAGCTTGGCGTGTGCATTCGCCATTGGATTTTTCCTGGCGTTCTGCTACTCCCGTCGCGTCGCAAGCTGCACGCGCAGCTTCTTTGCAACGCTTGCCGTGCTCCCCGCCGTGGTGTGCCTTGTGATTTTCACCGTCAACGGCAGCTTGGGTGCAGGCATTGCTGTGGCAGGTGCCTTCAGCTTGGTGCGCTTCCGCTCCGCGCCCGGTAGCGGGCGTGAGATTTGCGCCGTGTTCGTCTGTATGGCGGTGGGTCTGACCCTCGGCATGGGCTTCGTTGGCTACGGCGTGCTGTTTGCCCTGCTTGCCGAGGCGGTGCTGCTGCTTTACAGCCGCGTTTCCTTTGGCGTGGGCGGGCGCGCAAGCGCTGAGCGCGAGCTTCGCATCACCGTGCCCGAGGACCTGGACTACGCAGGCGCCTTTGACGACCTGCTGAAGGAATATACCGTCACCTGCCGCACCGTGCAGGTCAAGACCGTGAATATGGGTGCCCTGCGCCGCATCAAATACCGCGTCACCCTGAAGGACCCCTCCCGCGAGAGGGAGCTGATGGATGCCATCCGCACCCGCAACGGCAACCTGGAGGTTGCCCTCTCCGAGCTTGACAGCGAGAATCTTGAGCTGTAAAAGCAGACATACAAAAGAGAAAGAGGAACGCGCCCGCGTTCCTCTTTTTTATGTTTCGTTGTTGCGGCAATCAGCAGACGCCGTATGCCAGCATGGACTCTGCCACCTTGAGAAAGCCCGCAATGTTGGCACCTGCAACGAGGTTATCCTTCATGCCGTATTCCTCGGCAGCTTTGGAGGCATTTGCATAAATGCTCTTCATGATGCCGTGGAGCTTTTCGTCTCCCTCCTCACAGGACCAGGACAGACGCATGGAGTTCTGGGTCATCTCCAGCGCGGAGGTGGCAACGCCGCCTGCGTTTGCCGCCTTGGCAGGGCCAAACAGCACGCCTGCCTCCTGGAAGGTGTGAATTGCCTCGGGGGTGGAGGGCATATTGGCACCCTCTGCCACGGCAATCACGCCGTTTGCAACCAGCTTTGCGGCGCTCTCGCCGTCCAGCTCGTTCTGGGTTGCGCAGGGCAGGGCGATGTCACAGGGAATGCCCCAGATGCCGCTGCAGCCCTCGGTATAGGTCGCGTTCGGACGGTAGGTCACGTATTCCTTGATTCTCTTGCGCTCTACCTCTTTGATTTGCTGTACCGTCTTGAGGCAGATGCCCTCGGGGTCGTATACGTAGCCGTTAGAGTCAGACATGGCAACCACCTTGCCGCCCAGCTGCGTTGCCTTCTGGCAGGCGTAAATTGCCACGTTGCCCGAGCCGGAGATGACAACGGTCTTGCCCTCAAAGGAAAGCCCCTTTGCCTTCAGCATCTCGTCGGTGAAATAGCAAAGGCCGTAGCCCGTTGCCTGCTTGCGCGCGTGAGAGCCGCCGTAGGTCAGCCCCTGGCCCGTCAGAACGCCCATGTATTCGTTTGCAAGGCGATTGTACTGACCGAACATTTTGCGGATTTCTCTGG
>JAFQJX010000206.1 GCA_017397205.1 Clostridia bacterium
AACAGACACTCGTTTGCCTGTTCCTTTCGTTTTTCTAATGAAATGTGCTACGCACATGAAATGATTGCTCTGCAATCTTGAAATGTACTTCCTTCGTCGCACGTGAAATAAAATAAATCCCCCAATGCCCGTAGGCATTTCGTGCTTGCGAAGCAAGTATTTCAAGACCGTAGGTTATTTCACAAATTCGCATTGGCGAATTTATTTCATTGCGTGATTTGTCCGTTAAGGACATCACGCTGTGCGGTGGTCTTTTTGTTTTTTTAAACGGAGTGGATTCCTAAATTCTCGTCAGAGTTTCCGTCAATGGCGTATTTTTTCTTCTTGCGCTCCTCAAAGAACTTGATGGCAACCTGCTCAAACAGGGCAAGGGTAAGAACGTCCTCCTCCTGCTCGCTCCAGGGTGCAACCTTCTGGCGGAGCGTCTCCAGCTCTGCGGGGATATCGTCTGCCGGGCGGTGGTCAATCGGGGGAAGATCACCGATAATCATGCGGCGGAACTCAGGGTCAATTTCTGCCGGGGTACGGCCGTATTCACCGCGCACGACACCGCGGAACTCCTTGGTCACACGGCTGTATCTTCCGTTTTCGTTGAACAGCACGTTGTTGACCGCCTGGGTACCGACAATCTGGGAGGTAGGGGTGACGAGAGGGGGATAGCCCGCATCTGCGCGGACACGCGGTACCTCCTCCAGCACCTCCTGAAGCTTGTCGCTTTTTCCTGCAAGCTTCAGCTGGGAAATCAGGTTGGAGAGCATACCGCCCGGTACCTGATACATCAGGGCGTTGACGTTGACGGAAAGCACCTTGGGGTCAATCAGCCCCTCGGCGAGGTATTTCTCGCGGATTGCGCTGAAGTAGGTGCAGACCTTGTCAAGCTGCCTGAGATCAAGTCCCGTGTCATAGCCCGTGCCCTGCAGGGTTGCCACGATGGGCTCCGTGGGGGGCTGAGAGGTACCCATAGCCAGGGGAGAGATTGCGGTGTCCACAATATCAACGCCCGCCTCAACCGCCTTGAGCACGGTCATAGAGGCAAGACCGCTCGTGTAGTGGGTGTGGAGCTCAATCGGGACACGGACGGTTTCCTTGAGTGCGCGGACGAGCTCATAGGCATCGTAGGGCTTAAGCAGACCCGCCATATCCTTGATACAAATGGAGTTGGCGCCCATCTCCTCCAGCTGCTTTGCGTACTGTGCAAACTTTTCGTTCGAGTGGAAGGGGGAGGTGGTATAGGAGATTGCCGCCTGAACGTGACCGCCCTCGCGAATGGTGGCACGGATTGCGGTTTCAAGATTGCGCGCATCATTGAGCGCGTCAAAGATACGAATAATATCAATGCCGTTGGCAATGGATTTCTGAACGAAATATTCCACGACGTCGTCGGCATAGTGGCGGTAGCCAAGGATATTCTGTCCGCGGAACAGCATTTGCAGCTTGGTGTTCTTGACGTTTTCGCGGATGACGCGGAGCCGATGCCAGGGGTCCTCGCCGAGGAAGCGCAGGCAGGAGTCAAAGGTTGCGCCGCCCCACACCTCCATGGCGTGGTAGCCAACCTGATCCATTTCGGCAAGGATGGGGAGCATCTCCTCTGTCGTCATACGGGTTGCCGCAAGGGACTGGTGAGAGTCGCGGAGGGCAGTTTCGGTAATCAGTACTTTTGACATAATCGTTCCTTTCGTTTGCGTTAAGCGAAGCAGCTAAGCAGGAAGCCCGCCGCAACGGCAGAGCCAATGACACCCGCCACGTTGGGACCCATTGCGTGCATCAGGAGGAAGTTGGTGGGGTCCTCCTTGCGGCCGACGTCCTGTGCGACACGCGCCGCCATCGGCACGGCAGAAACACCTGCGGCACCAATCAGGGGGTTGATTTTTCCGTGGGTGACAAAGCACATGAATTTACCCATCAGAAGTCCGCCCGTGGTGGAAATAATAAATGCAAGCAAGCCAAGCCCGATAATCAACAGAGTATCCAGGCGCAGGAAGTTCTCAGCAGACGCGGTGGCACCGACGGAAACGCCGAGGAAAATGGTAATGACGTTAATCAGTCCGTTTTGCGCGGTTTTGGAAAGACGGTCGGTCACACCTGCTACGTTAAAGAGATTCCCGAGCATCAAGAAGCCGACGAGCGGTGCCGCGGCAGGCACAATCAGCACGACCAGAAGCGTGACGAAAATGGGGAACACCACCTTCTCAAGCTTGCTGACGGGGCGACCCGTGGGAAGCATCTTAATCATGCGCTCCTTTTTGGTGGTGAGAAGCTTCATGACAGGGGGCTGAATCATAGGAATCAGTGCCATGTAGCTGTAGGCGGCAATGGCGATAGCACCAAGCAGGTGGGGTGCCAGTGTCTTGGTTACGTGAATAGCCGTAGGACCGTCGGCTCCTCCGATGATACCGATGGCAGCCGCCTCGGTGGGGGAGAAGTAGAAGAGGGCGCCAAAGAAGGCAACGAATACGCCCAGCTGTGCCGCCGCGCCAAGCAAAAGACTCTTGGGGTTGGCAATCAGGGGGGTAAAGTCGGTCATGGCACCGATTCCAAGGAAAATCAGGGAGGGGTAAATACCA
>JAFQJX010000207.1 GCA_017397205.1 Clostridia bacterium
ACTACAAGAAGGGCGAGGGCATTGAGAAGCGCTCCGACGACCTGGCAGCCGAGGTTGCCAAGCTCATGGGCGGCAACTAATTCCCAAGCAATACACAAGAGAGCAGTCCGCGAATCATCGCGGACTGCTTTTTTCTTTCGCGCTCCGCTATCACCCTCTTTCGGCTTTTCTGTCAGTTCCTTGCAAAATGCCGCTTTTGCGGCTCCTCCTTGAGAAAACAGCGGTGCGGAGGGGTGTTCCCGTCTTTGATTTTTAGCGGTGCAGGGCGAGGGAGAGTGGTCAAGGAGGAGCCGCAGGAAATAGGGAAAAAGGAGGGGTGGCACCCCAAAGGGGTGCAGCGGAGCGCATCGCGCGAGGGAGAAAGTTGAAAAAACTGTTTACAAGCGCGTGAAATTGTAGTAAAATATATACAATAAATTAATAAAGCGAGGTTTGCACTATGGCGAAATACAGCCGCATCTTACTGAAACTTTCGGGCGAGGCGCTTGCCCGCGACAGCAAGGGCCTTTACGACCACTCCTTTCTCGACGAGGTGGCAGACGCAATCAAAAAATGCACGGACGAGGGCATTGGCGTTGCCGTGATGGTAGGCGCGGGCAATATCTGGCGCGGTGCCAGACAGGGCCTCGGTATGGACCGCCATACCGCAGACTCCATGGGCATGCTTGCCACCACCATCAACGCCCTGATGCTCAAGGACACCTTCCTGCGCCGCGGTATGGATGCCTGCGTGCTGACCGCCGTGGAAATGCCTGCCTATGCAGAGCTTTACACCGTCCGCACGGCAAGAAAGTATCTTGACGAGGGCAAGGTTGTCATTCTTGGTGCGGGCATCGGTCTGCCCTTCTTCTCCACGGACACCGCCGCCGCCCTGCGTGCCGCAGAGATTGGCGCCGACGTGATGCTCATGGCAAAGAATATCGACGGCATTTATACCGACGATCCCGCAAGGAATCCCGACGCAAAGCGCCTTGACGAGATCTCCTGCCGCGAGGTGCTGCGTGACGGGCTCAAGGCAATTGACTCCACCGCCGCCGCCCTCACCATGGATACGGGCATTCCCGTGCTCGTGTTCGGGCTTGACAAGGCAGAGAATATCTACCGCGCCGCCATGGGCGAAACCATGGGCACCCAGCTGACCTGCAAATAACATACCGAAAGGAAAGAACGATATGAAGCTTGATATCAAGAAGTACGAAGAAAAAATGAGAAAGTCCGTGGACGCTTATGCGGACGACCTCTCCACCATGCGCGTGGGCAAGGCAAACCCCGAGGTGCTTACCCGCATTGAATTTGAGTATTACGGCTCTCCCACGCCGCTGCTCACCATGGCAAACGTATCCGTTGCCGACGCGCGCACGCTCGTCATCACTCCCTACGACAAGTCCACCCTCAAGGCGATTGATAAGGCAATCCAGATGTCCGACCTTGGGATTCATCCGCAGAATGACGGCTCCGTCATTCGTCTGACCTTCCCGCCTCTCACGGAGGAGCGCCGCCGCGAAATGTCCAAGCAGGTGGCTCAGAAGGGTGAGAACGCAAAGGTTGCCATCCGCAACATCCGCCGCGATGCCAACGATGCCGTCAAGCTGATGAAGAAGAACGGCGAGACCACCGAGGACGAGGCAAAGGCAAGCGACAAGGAAATTCAGGACCT
This sequence comes from Clostridia bacterium, assembly GCA_017397205.1. GTDB lineage: Bacteria > Bacillota > Clostridia > Oscillospirales > CAG-272 > UBA1740. The sequence goes on from JAFQJX010000207.1 coordinate 1,658, forward strand.
GACCGACAAGTACATCAAAATGATAGATGGTATCACCGAGAACAAGAACAAGGAGATTATGACCATCTGACGGGAGGAGCTATGCTCGGTTTTTCTCGCAGGAAAGGGCGCGTCATGTGTGACGGGCGCCTTTCTCACATTGCGTTCATTATGGATGGTAACGGCAGATGGGCAAAGCGCAGGGGCTTGCCGAGGGAGGCGGGGCACGTTGAGGGCTCCCGCAACCTGGAGCGTATTCTGCGCGCCTGTCTTGACCGAGGGATTGTGACGGTGACGGTCTACGCCTTTTCCACCGAGAATTGGCGCCGCCCCGAAAAGGAGGTCTCTGCCATCATGGGTCTGCTCACCTCGTACCTCAAGCGGGCGAGGGAGGAGCAGGATCAAAACAAGGTGCACGTCCGCGTGCTGGGAGATATTTCCGTCTTTGAGGGTGAGGTGCAGGAGAGCATCCGCCTTCTGGATGCCGAAACCGCGCACTATCAGCACACGCTCAATATTGCGCTCAATTACGGGGCGCGGCAGGAGCTTGTGACGGCTGTCAACCGCCTTCTTGCAGAGGGCAGGGAGCAGGTGACGGAGCAGGATATCTCCGAGGCGCTTTATACGGCGGGGCAGAAGGACCCCGACCTCATCGTCCGCACCAGCGGCGAGTGCCGCACCTCCAATTTTCTTCTCTGGCAGTCTGCCTATGCAGAGTATGCCTTCGTCAAAACACCCTGGCCCGCCTTCGGTGAGAAGGAGCTGGACGGGGTGCTTCGCGATTTTTATCAGCGCCACCGCCGCTTCGGTGGACTGTAAAGGAGCTATATGTTACAAAGAATTATCACGGCGGCAGTCCTGATAGCCATCTTGCTACCCGTCCTGTTCTTTTCCTGGCAGCTTGCCTGGCTGATTCCCGCGCTTGCCGCACTGATGGCGCTCTGCGCCGTGTACGAGCTGCTGAAGTGCCTGGGCAGTGAAAGGGACTGGGCGGTGGCGATCCCCGCCTATCTCATCAGCATTTGCCTGCCCCTCGTGACCGTTTGGTGTGAGGGGATTGCCGCCTACCTTCTGGTAGCGGTGGCGGTGCTTGCCGTTTACCTCATTTACCTGTTCACCGTGGCGGTGCTGCGCCGCGGAAGGATGACCTTTGCAAGCGTTGCAAGCGCGTACGTCGGGGTGGTGTATATCACCCTCGCGCTGGCGTCCCTTGCGCTTCTTCGCCACAAGACGGCGGACGGCGGATACCTCTATCTGCTCGTGTTCTTCGGCGCGTGGGTCACGGATACCTTTGCTTATTTCACGGGGCGCTTTTTCGGCAAGCACAAGCTGAATCCCGAAATCAGCCCCAAGAAAACCGTGGAGGGCAGCATCGGCGGAATCTTGTTCTGCATGCTTTCCTTCGTCGGCTTCGGGCTGGTGATGCGCTACGCATACGGCAGGACAGTCAATTACGTCATGCTGCTGCTTGCGGGGCTGATCTGCTCCTTCGTGTCACAGGTGGGGGACCTCATTACCTCCATGATCAAGCGTGAGCGCGGCATCAAGGACTTCGGGCGCATCTTCCCGGGGCACGGCGGCGTGCTGGACCGCTTTGACAGCGTGCTGGCAATTTCCCCCATCCTCCTGATTCTGTGCAACCTGACTGCGCTGGGCGACTCGTTCGCCCTCCTGTCGTGAGAGGCGCTCTTCCCGCCGTCATGGCGGTGCTTGGCTCAACGGGCTCCGTTGGGCGGCAGGCGCTGGACGTTGCGGCGTGTCACGGCATTCGCGTCGATTTGCTGACGGCAAACCGCGACGTAGACCAAATGGAAAAGCAGGCGCGGCGTTTTCTGCCGCGCTTGTGCGCCATGGCGGACCCTGCCGCCGCCGCGGATCTGGCACAGCGGCTTCGGGATACCTCTGTTCGTGTGCTGGCGGGGGAAACGGGCATCTGCGAGGCAATTTCCCAAAGCGCGGCAGAGGTGTTTGTCAACGCCATTCTCGGCAAGGCGGGGCTGATGCCCACCCTTGCGGTGATTGAAACGGGGCGCCGCCTTGCCCTCTCCAACAAGGAAAGTCTTGTGGTGGCAGGGGAAATCGTGATGGCACGCGCCGCGGAAAAGGGATGCGAAATCATCCCCGTGGACAGCGAGCACAGCGCCATTTTCCAATGCCTTGCCTGCGGAGAGAAACGGGAGGTCAAGCGCATTCTCCTGACCGCCTCGGGCGGACCCTTTTTCGGGTACACGCGGGAGCAGCTTGGCGCCGTCACGCTGGCGGATACCCTGAAGCATCCTACCTGGAGCATGGGCGCCAAAATCACCGTGGACAGCGCGACTCTGATGAACAAGGGCTTTGAGGTCATTGAGGCGGTGCG
>JAFQJX010000208.1 GCA_017397205.1 Clostridia bacterium
CAACCGAGCTTGTCGAGCGTCTGCAGAACGGCGGAAAGCTTCCCATGATTACCTCCTGCTCTCCCGGGTGGATTAAGTTCTGCGAGCATTATTTCCCCGAGATGACTGAGAATCTCTCCTCCTGCAAGTCTCCTCAGCAGATGTTCGGTGCTCTTTATAAGACCTATTTTGCTAAGAAAATGGGCATCCAGCCCGAGGACATCGTGATGGTATCCTGCATTCCCTGTACTGCAAAGAAGTTTGAGGTACAGCGCGACGATCAGAATGCCGCAGGCGTGCCTGACGTGGACGTTGCCATCACGACCCGTGAGCTTGCACGTATGATTGCCGTATCCGGTATTGATTACAACGCTCTTCCCGACGAGAAGTTTGACGATCCCATCGGCAAGGGCTCCGGCGCAGGTATTATCTTCGGTGCGACCGGTGGCGTTATGGAGGCAGCTCTCCGTACTGCCGCAGAGGTGGTAGCAGGCGTTCCCTTTGAAAAGCTGGACGTTGCTCCCATTCGTGGCATTGAGGGGATCAAGCTTGCTCAGTACAAGCTGGGCGATATCACCGTAAACGTTGCCGTTGCCAGCGGTACCAAGAACGCAAATACCCTGCTTAAGAAGGTACAGGCAGGTGAGCTTGACTTGCAGTTCATTGAAATCATGGCTTGCCCCGGCGGCTGTGTCAATGGCGGCGGTCAGCCCGTAGTTCCTGCATCCGTACGCAACAGCGTCAACGTGCGCGAGCTTCGTGCCTCCGTTCTTTACAACGCTGATAAGGCGTCCGACGTCCGTACCTCTCACGAGAATTCCTCCGTGAAGATGGTTTACGACGAATTCCTCGGCAAGCCCGGCTCTCACCTGGCTCACGAGATTCTGCATACGACTTACGTCAAGCGCGGCAGATAAACTGAATTAAGAACCTCCCGACTTCGGTCGGGAGGTTTTTTATTTTTGACGACACGCTTTGACAGAGTATGCAGAGCGGGCGGAGTATAATCGTCAGGGAGGGGAATATGACGACTGTTTACGTTGACGTGCTGTTTCTTATCAACCTGTCACTTGACTATATGACCCTGTTTCTCACGGGGCGCCTCCTGCACCGTAAAATGACGCGCCTGCGGCTGATTCTGGTCAGTGTGCTCCTGTCCCTGTATTCCTTATGGGGGCTTCTTATTTGCGCGTCCTACGCGCTTCTTCTTGTCAGCGCCTGCCTTTCCTTGCTTCTTGGGTGCGGCATTTGCTATCAGGAGCGGCGGTGGCAATCGCTTTTCAAATCAACCCTCGTTGCCTTTGGAATCGGGGGCGCTCTTGCAGGTGCAATCCTTGCGCTGTACGGCGTTTTACTCAGGGTTGTTCCGTTTGTCAAGGAGGGAAACGGGGGCGGCATCAAGGTCGTTGTCTTTACGCTGCTTGCAGGGGTCAGCGCGATTCTGATTTACATAGGAAACCGCCTGGTCTCGGACGTGCGTGGCACAGAGACGGTTACGTTGACCGTTCGCCTGGGCGGGAGGACGGCAGAGTTCCGTCTGCTTGTGGACAGTGGAAATCTCGTCCGTGACCCAATCAGCGGCAGACGTGTGATTTTTCTTGATGCTCACGCGGCAAAAAGACGGCTGGGCGGGCAGGTGATGCAAAGCGATTATCTCGTTGCATCACGCCATTATCTGCCGATCACAACAGAGGGTGGCAAGCACCTTGCGGTTGCGTATTTGCCGGAGGTGATTTTACTTGGAAAAACAAAAATTGACGCGCTTGTGGCAATCAGCCAAGCAGGCACAATCAGGGATTATGAGGGTATTTTTCCGGCGGCGCTGATGCCATGAGGTGTAGTTTTGAATATCTTTGTGTCACTTATGAATTTACTGAAAAAAGGAAAACGAAAAATGCAGGAGCTGTTATGCGGAGAGTTATATTATATCAACGGAAGCGACGTCCTTCCGCCGCCGCTTACCGCCGAGGAGGAATACGAGCTTGTCAGGCGGGAGATGGACCCCGAGGAAAAGCGCACAATTCTGATTGAGCGCAATCTGCGTCTGGTTGTGTACATTTCTAAAAAATTTGAAAATACGGGAGTCAATATTGAGGAACTCATTTCCATCGGTACGGTTGGTTTGATTAAGGCAATTGAAACGTATCAGCCCGAGAAAAACATCAAGCTTGCAACCTACGCATCCCGTTGCATTGAAAACGAAATACTGATGTTTATCCGAAAAAACAGCCACGTGCGGCGAGAAATCTCCTTTGACGAGCCGCTCAACGTGGACCCTGACGGCAACGAGCTTTTGCTCAGCGATATTCTTGGAAGTGACCCTGATACGGTGTCCCAGGAGCTCGAGGAGCGCGAGGAGCGGGAAATTCTACGCCGCGCGGTGGCAAATCTCGGAGAACGGGAGAGAACGATTATAGAGTTGCGCTACGGACTGAGGGGCGGCGACGATCTCACCCAAAAGGAGGTCGCAGACCTCCTTGGGATTTCCCAATCCTACATTTCCCGTTTGGAAAAGAAAATCATACGGGATTTACGACGGGAAATTACAGAAAAATTATAAATCATGTGAAATAAGTATTGCTTTTTGTAAAACACCGTGCTATAATATGTGAGTAAATTTATGACAAAGAGGTAAAAGCAATGAAATCTGGTATTCATCCCGAATATAAAGAAGCCACCATTAAGTGTGCTTGCGGTGCCACTGTGACGACCCATACGACCGTTGGGGACATCAACGTGGATATCTGCTCTAAGTGCCACCCCTTCTTTACCGGGAAGCAGAAGCTGGTTGATATCGGCGGTGTCATTGACCGCTTCAACAGCCGCCGTAATGCTGCAATGGCAAGAGCAAAGAAGTAATTCTTTACCGAAAGCGCGTGGAAAGGTACCACGCGCTTTTCCTTTGTAGGAGTATCTATGGAAGAAATTGTAGTAAGACGCGCCGTCCTTGTTTCCATTGCTGGGAGCGCGAGGGATCTTGCCGAGGTGGAAAAGAGTCTTGACGAGCTTGCAAGACTCCTTGATACCGCGGGAGGGGAGGAGTACGCCCGTGTCGTACAGGTGAAGGACTCCTTTGACGTCCGTACCTGCATCGGTACAGGCAAGGTGCGCGAGGTTGCAGAGCTTTGCCGAGGCGCGGATATTGACCTCGTTATCTTTGACTTTGAGCTCACGCCTGCGCAAATACGCAACCTGGAACAGGACCTTGACGGGCCCGAGGTCATTGACCGCAGTATGCTCATTCTTGATATTTTTGCCCACCACGCGACAACGGGGGAGGGGAAGCTTCAGGTTGAGCTTGCTCAGCTTAAATACACCGCCCCGCGTCTTGTGGGTAAGGGAAAGGCGCTTTCCCGTCTTGGTGGCGGTATCGGTACACGCGGCCCCGGTGAAACAAAGCTTGAAACCGACAAGCGCCACCTGCGCGAACGGATGAATTCTCTTGAAAGACAGCTCGAGGAGCTTTCTCATAATCGGGAGGTCATGCGCGCCGCCCGTGACCGCTCAGGCATTCCCAAGGTCGCAATCGTTGGGTACACCAATGCAGGGAAATCCACCCTGCTCAACGCCTTGACCGATGCAGGCGTGCTGTCGCAGGACAAGCTGTTTGCAACGCTGGACCCCACCACGCGCCGTTTGACGTTGCCGTCAGGCGAGGAGGTCCTGCTGACGGACACCGTCGGCTTTATCCGCAAGCTTCCGCACCACCTGATTCATGCTTTTCGCTCCACCCTTGACGAGGCAAGGTATGCTGACATTCTCATGATTGTCAGCGACGTCACCGACCCTGAGGCAGAGGAGCATATCGCCGTCACGGAGGAGCTGCTTGACGAGCTGGGGGCATCGGGAAAGCCCGTGCTCTATGTTTATAACAAGTGCGACCAGCTTCCCGATTTTCCTGAGAGTGGTATCAAAAAAGACGAAACCAGGATTTATATTTCGGCAGAAAGCAGCGCAGGACTGACCTTGCTTCTTGAAACCCTGGAAGCGATTGTGCTCGGTGGTAAGGAACGGGTGACACTCTTCTTCACCTATGCGGAGCAAGGGAAAATCAGCGCGCTTCATAGCGAGGCAACGGTGGAGGCGATTGAATACGGAGAGGAGGGCGTGCTTGTGACGGCGGTGCTTGACGAGAAGTGCCGCGGCCGCTACGCAAGCAATATCAGGCATGAGTGAGTCCTATTTGAGTATTCCTGCGCCATCCGAAGGCAGATATGAGGAAAAAAAGTCCGTGTTCCTCGCCTTTGCCGCTCCCATTCAGAGCGAGGAGGAGGCAATCCAATTTGTCGGCGGGGTAAAAAAGAAGTATCCCGATGCCCGCCATCACGTTTATGCCTACGTGCTCCGCGAGGGGAACAAATCGCGCTATACCGACGACGGGGAGCCGTCAGGAACGGCGGGAATGCCCGTCCTTGACGGAATCCGCAAACGGGGACTGACGGACGTTGCTGTCGTTGTCGTGCGCTATTTTGGAGGTACGTTGCTTGGCACGGGCGGGCTTGTCCGCGCCTATACAGCCGCCGCAAAGGATGCGCTTGACAAAGCAGGGACGGTGCTGTGGCAGGAAATGACGAATCTGCTTCTGCGCGTGACCTATCAGGATTATCAGCGCGTGTCTCAATTGCCCGAGGGAGTGCGCGAAACGGGGACAGCGTTCGGTGACACGGTAGAGCTTACCGTTTCAATGCCCTCCGAGAGGACGGACGGCTTTGAAAAATGGGTCACAGAGCGCACCTGCGGACGTGCGGAAATTCAATTTTTGTCCAAAGGAATGAATTTTTGAAAAAGTTTGAAAAATAAAAAAGTATTTTTTACTTTTTTTGCGTATATTTTGAATAGTAACGTGAAAGGTGGACACAGAATGAGCCGAATTTCTGATGTATTTTTGCAACGGGAAAAAAGCATGCTCTCTGAGTTCGCCTTTTTTTCGTCTGAAACCAAGGGACGCCTTGTTCCCATTGAAAGCTGTCAGAATCGCACGGAGTTTCAGCGTGACAGGGACAGAATTATCCATTCCAAGTCCTTCCGTCGTCTGATGAACAAGACGCAGGTGTTCTTTTCTCCTGTGGACGAGCATTACCGCACGCGCCTCACGCATACGCTGGAGGTCGCGCAGATTGCCCGTATCATTGCGCGCGCTCTGCGGCTCAACGAGGACCTTGTGGAGGCGATTGCCATGGGACATGACCTGGGGCATACTCCCTTTGGTCACGCAGGCGAGGAGGCGCTTCAGAGGTGCTTTGACCCAAGCTTCTCTCACAATGAGCAATCCCTGCGTGTGGTGGATATCCTTGAGCGCGACGGCGAGGGGCTGAATCTGACCTACGAGGTGCGCGACGGAATCGTCAATCACACGGGCAAGCGCCAGGCGGCAACGCTGGAGGGCGTGGTCGTCAAGTTCGCAGACCGCATTGCTTATATCAATCACGATATTGACGATGCTTGCAGAGCGGGAATCCTTTCCCTTGACGATATTCCGCGTGATATTATCCGCACGCTTGGAGAAGGGCATAGTGACCGCATCAATACCATGGTCAGCGCCCTGATTGAAGAAAGCGAAAATAAGCCCGTCATTTCTATGCGTGCTGAAATATACGAGGCAATGATGGAGTTGCGGGATTTTCTGTTCCGCAACGTTTATAAGAATTCCGTTGCGAAGCAGGAGGAGGAAAAGGCGCAGCAGCTCCTCGTCAGCTTGTATGAGTATTTCCTCGCGCATCCCTGTGAGATGCCGATGCTGTATCAAAGAAATATGGAGCGCGATGGGGTCCCCCGTTGCGTCTGCGACTATATCAGCTGTATGACCGACCGATATGCAATCCATACTTATCAGCGACTCTTCATTCCTGAGGTCTGGAGGGGGAACAACTGATGATACCGAAGCAAGTCATTGACGAAATCCTTGCCCGTACGGATATCGGGCAGTTAATTTCCAAGTACGTCACCCTGCAGCGTGCAGGGAGCAACCTGAAGGGGCTTTGCCCCTTTCACAGCGAGAAAACGCCCTCGTTTACCGTGTTTGGCGGTCAGCAGTCCTTTTACTGCTTTGGCTGCGGCGTCGGCGGAGATGCGATTACCTTTGTCCGTAAGGCAGAAAATCTTGACTATGTGGGCGCGGTGGAATATCTTGCCAAGGCGGCAGGGATTACCG
>JAFQJX010000209.1 GCA_017397205.1 Clostridia bacterium
AGGAATTTCCCCGCAAAGAGAACACCCTGGCCGCCGAAGCCGGCAATCAAAATCTGGGTCGTCATGCCTCGTCCTCCTTTGCCTTGTCCTTGTAAACGCCGAGGGGGTAATAGGGAATCATATTGGTTTCCACCCACTCCAGCGCCTTCTCGGGGGTCATGCCCCAGTTGGTGGGACAGGAGGAAACGACCTCAATGAGAGAGAAGCCCTTCCCTGCCACCTGGTTTTCAAAGGCACGCTTGATTGCCTTCTTGGCGGCGCGCACGTTCTTGACGTTGTTGACGGCAACGCGCTCAATGTAGTAGGGCGCGTCCAGGGCGGAGAGCAGCTCTGCCACACGAATGGGATAGCCCACCGTGGCAACGTCTCTGCCGTAGGGGGAGGTCTGGGTCACCTGCCCCGGCAGGGAGGTGGGTGCCATCTGACCGCCCGTCATGCCGTAAATGGCATTATTGACGAAAATGATGGTGATATTTTCGTTTCTCGTTGCGGCATGGACGGTTTCCGCCATACCGATGGACGCGAGGTCACCGTCACCCTGATAGGTGAAGATGATATTCTCGGGCAGCGCGCGCTTGAGCCCCGTCGCAACGGCAGGGGCGCGGCCGTGTGCCGCCTCCACCATATCGCAGGCAAAATAATCGTACGCCATAACGGCACAGCCAACGGGGGCAACGCCAATCGTGTTGCCCTCAATGCCCAGCTCGTCAATTGCCTCAGCCACCAGACGGTGAATGATGCCGTGGGTACAGCCGGGGCAGTAGTGCAGCGGTGCGTCCGTCAGGGACTTGGGTTTTTCAAATACTGTCATGCCATGTCACCTCCTGCAAGTCTTTCAATTGCTGCCAGGACCTCCTCGGGAGAGGGAATCATACCGCCCGTACGGTTGCACAGGGCAACGGGACGGCGGCAGGACGTGGCAAGCTTGACGTCCTCAATCATCTGACCCATGGAAAGCTCCACGGAAAGGAAGCCCTGAACGGTTTCTGCCGCCTCGGCAAGCACCTTCTTGGGGAAGGGCCACAGGGTGATGGGACGAATCATACCCACCTTGATTCCCTTTTTGCGTGCGGCGTTCACGGCGTTCTTGGAAACGCGCGCGGCGATACCGAAGGCAACGACGCAATACTCGGCGTCGTCCATCATATATGCCTCGTAGCGGACCTCGCTGTCCTCAATCTGGCGGTAGCGGGCAAAGCGCTCCTCGTTGGTGCGCTCCAGCTCCTCGGGCTTGAGGTACAGGGAGTTGATGATATTGTGCTTACGCTTCATGCCCGTGCCCGTAACTGCCCAGGGCTTCTCCGTCACGGAGGAGGTGGGAGCGGGCAACGCAACGGGCTCCATCATCTGACCCAGCGTGCCGTCTGCCAGAAGCATGACGGGGGTGCGGTATTTCTCGGCGAGGTCAAACGCCTCTGCCGTCATATCCGCCATTTCCTGCACGGAGGCGGGGGCAAGAACAATCAGGTGATAGTCACCGTGACCGCCCCCCTTGGTTGCCTGGAAATAGTCGGACTGGGAGGGCTGAATGCCGCCCAGGCCGGGACCGCCGCGCTGTACGTTGACAATCAGGGCGGGCAGGTCGGCACCTGCTATGTAGGAGATACCCTCCTGCTTGAGGGAAATTCCGGGAGAGGAGGAGGAGGTCATCACGCGCATTCCCGTGCCCGCAACGCCGTACACCATATTGATAGCGGAGATTTCACTCTCTGCCTGGAGGAACACGCCGCCGATTTTCGGCATGCGCTTTGCCATGTATGCGGCAAGCTCCGTCTGGGGGGTAATGGGGTAGCCGAAATAATGACGGCAGCCCGCAAGGATAGCGGCCTCCGCAATTGCCTCGTTGCCCTTCATCAAAACTTTTTCAGCCATGTTGCACCTCACTTCTCTACCGTAATCACGCAGTCAGGGCACATCGTAGCGCAGAAGGCGCAGCCGATGCAGGCGCTCTGGTCGGTGATTTCAGCAGGAGAATGTCCTTTTTTGTTGATTTTATCCCGCGCAATTACAATCAGGTGCTTGGGACAGGCGCCCACGCACAGACCGCAACCCTTACACAGGTCCTGGGAAAAGGTTACCTTTGCCATTTTTATTCTCCTTCAATATCAAAATACTTCTTTTGCAGGGTGAGGGGGAATGCCTCTCCCTCCTCCATTTGGGCGGCAACGCCCGCCTCCGCCGCATTCATCAGAATGGGCAGCCCCGTCATACGGGAAAGCGCCTCTGCCAGGGGGTAGGTGGCGCGCAGCGTTTCGGGGGTGGTGAGCTTGCCGAGATTGGAATTGTTGACGATTGCCGTAAAGGGGAGCCCCCCTGCCGCCTGAATTTCCGCCATCACCGCGGCGGCATCCTCCGCCGTGCGGGTCAGGGGGCGGCAGAAGTTTGCCACGAAGACCATTTCAAAGTTGCCCTCCTCAAGCAGCGAGGGCGTGTAGCGCCCGAGGGCATACGCCCCGCGGTCATCGCCGCCGATATCCAGCACCGCGTGCCTGTCGCGCCGCGCCACCACCTCGTACAAGGCGGCAGGCAGAGCGGGCAGGTCCAGGTTGGTATTGGCGTAGGCAGGGGAAATCAGGTCAATGCCTGCCGCCGCCAGCGCCTCGGCGCTGTCCGTGGTGCGGAAATAGGGGTTGACGATATCCATATCCGCGACGGTCACGGGGTGCCCGAGCGCGGAAAGCGCCAGCGCAAAATTGACGGCAAGATTGGTTTTTCCGCTTCCGTAGTGTCCTGCAAACAGGGTCACACGGCGGAGGGGGCGCGCCACGTAATCGGTCAGTCGCATACCTTGTGGCACCAGCCGAAGGTGTCCTCCTCCCTGCCCCACTGAATCGCGGTCAGGCGGTCGTACAGCTTCTGCGTGACGGTGCCGATGCCCCCGTCACCTACGGTGTATTCCTTGTCCATATAGCACAGGGTGCCGATGGGAGAAACGACGGCGGCGGTGCCTGTGCCCCACGCCTCCTCCAGCGTACCGTCTGCGGCGGCGGCAGTCAGCTCATCCACGGAGAACAGGCGCTCCTCCACCTCGTAGCCCCATGCGCGAAGCAGCTCCACGCAGGACTTACGGGTGATACCGGGAAGCACGGAGCCCGTCAGAGCGGGGGTGATGATTTTGCCGCCCACCTTGAACATGACGTTCATGCTGCCGACCTCCTCCACGTACTTTCTGTCCACGCCGTCCAGCCACAGCACCTGCGTATAGCCGCGCTTTTCTGCGCGCGCACCTGCGCGCAAGCTGGCGGCGTAGTTTCCGCCGCATTTGGCGTAGCCCGTACCGCCGCGCACCGCGCGGACGTCCTCGTCCTCAATGACGATTTTCACGGGGTTGATGCCCTCTGCGTAATACGCACCGACGGGGGAGCAGATAATCACGAACACGGCGCTGTGCACGGCGTGCACGCCGAGGTGCGGGTCTGCACCGTACATAAAGGGGCGGAGATACAGGGAGGTACCCTCGCTGTGAGGCACCCAATCCTTTTCAAGCGCCACCAGCGTATCCAGCGCCTGGAGCGCATCCTCCTCGTCCAGCTGAGGCAGGCAAAGGCGCTCAGCGGAATTGTTCATGCGGCGGATGTTCTCAAGAGGACGGAACAGGCGGATTTCATCCTCCGCCGTGCGGTATGCCTTCATACCCT
>JAFQJX010000210.1 GCA_017397205.1 Clostridia bacterium
CATAAGGGAGATTTTCCAGGGCGGCGAAGTAATCCCGCTCCGCAAGCGCCTTTTGCACAGTCTCCTTCATAGCAGCGAGGTCAATGTGAAGCAATCTCTCAAGGAGCGAGGGCATGGACAGGAACACCACCAGCACCAAGCAGACGGCGAGCAACAACGCAAGACGGGCGCGCCGTCCTCCCTTGTAAAAAACCGCCGCGACGAACGCGACCGTCACACAAACTGCAAGCACCGTGCGGGACTGGGTGGAGCAGAGCTGGAAGAACAAAAGTCCAAGACCCAGAATGCCGTACCAATCGCGCTTGATGTGGAAATCCCTTGCGCGGAGCAGAAGCACCAGCGCCACGACAAACAAAAGGCAGCACACCGCCGCATACTCGTAGGGGCCGTTGAAAACGGCGGCAGGCAGGCTTTTCTTGGAAATATAACCGCCCGCGTAGAAATAGCCAAGCAGCGCCTTGCGCTGCAGAATGCAAATGGGCGTCAAAACCACCGCCACGTGAGAAATCCAGCGGACGAGGGTACGGGTATCCACCGTGCGAATGAGGTAAACACCGAGAAACAGCGTCACAAAATACTCTCCCTTGCGCACGGATGCAAGCAGGGAAACGAGCTCCCTGGCAACCGTCCCCGCGGAAGCACCGAGCGCTGTGGAAACAAAGCCCGCGCCGACGAGCGCCACCACGAGGGCGGTGAGGAACAAGAGGGGCTTGTTTTTCTTAAGCAGCTCCCAAATTCCCCGCAAGTGACCGATGAAGAAAAACAAAAGCAGGAGGTCCTCGGCGCGAATACCCGTCATAGAGCCGCTCACGACAAAAAGGTTTACCTTGGGCAACAGCAGCATTGCCGCGAAGGTAAACAGATAGTACGTCTTGCGAAGCGTGAAGAAAAGCCCCACACTCACAATGCACGCCAATATGGAAATGACAAGAAACGCCTGTTCCATATGCCCGTCCGTTCTTTTCGTCTTTTTTTGCCGTGGGGCATTTCCCGTCACGGCACGGTCCTATGCGGTGAAAGAAGGCAGGCGCACCGTGCGGAGGCCTGCCCCATTTTCAAGCATGGCAGCCCGCCGTCAGGCGCGGTTGCCGTACATTTTTTCGTAGTAATTCTGGTACTCGCCGGAGATAATCTCCTGCCACCATTCCTTGTTGTCAAGGTACCACTGAATGGTCTTCTCTATGCCGTCGGCAAACTTCGTCTCGGGAAGCCAGCCAAGCTCGCGGTGAATCTTGGTCGGGTCAATGGCGTACCGCATATCGTGTCCCTTGCGGTCTGCCACGTAGGTAATCAAGCTCTCGGGCTTGCCAAGCGCCTTGCAAATCATCTTCACAATGTCAATGTTGCGCATCTCGTTGTGACCGCCGATGTTGTATACCTCGCCTACCCTGCCGTTTCGGATAATCAGGTCAATTGCCTTGCAATGGTCCTCCACGTACAGCCAGTCGCGTACGTTCAGACCCTCCCCGTATACGGGAAGCGGCTTGTCTGCCAGCGCGTTTGCAATCATCAGGGGAATCAGCTTCTCGGGGAAATGGTAGGGTCCGTAGTTGTTGGAGCAACGGGAAATCGTCACAGGCAGCCCGAAGGTCCTAAAGTACGCTCCCACGAGCAGGTCTGCCCCTGCCTTGGAGGAGCTGTACGGAGAGCTCGTATGAATGGGCGTCTCCTCGGTAAAGAACAGGTCGGGGCGGTCCAGGGGCAGGTCCCCGTATACCTCGTCCGTGGATACCTGATGGTAGCGCTTCACTCCGTACTTCAGGGAGGCGTCCATCAGCACCTGCGTGCCGAGAATGTTGGTGCGCAGAAAGATGCCCGGGTCCTCAATGGAGCGGTCCACGTGGCTCTCTGCCGCAAAGTTGACGACAATGTCGGGCTTGTAGGTCTCAAATACCCTTTCAATCTCCTGCTTGTCGCAGATATCCACCTTTTCAAAGTGGAAGCGCGGGTTTTTGAGTGCACGCTCCAGCGTGGACAGGTTTCCCGCATAGGTCAGCTTATCCACACACACCACCGTATCCTCGGGGTGCTTCTCCAGCTGATAATACACAAAATTGCTGCCGATAAAGCCGGCGCCGCCTGTTACTAAAATGGTCATGG
>JAFQJX010000211.1 GCA_017397205.1 Clostridia bacterium
CTTGACTCTGTATTTCTTGCCGGAGAGCTTATCTGCCAGATACAGCGCGGTCTTGCCGCCGCCGACGATCATCACGTTTTTGAGAGGAGATTTGACGAGATTTGCCTCGGACAGGAACTCGCCGAGCGTCTGCACGTCGGAGGTAAAGTGAATTTTATCTCCCTCGGCAATGGCAAAGTTACCCGAGGGAATATACACCTCTCCGTTTCTCTCAACGGCACAGATCAGGACCCTGCTTGACAGCTTTTTACCGAGGGAAACGAGGGTCTCCCCAATCAGGGGACAGCCCGCCTCCGCAACGATTTCCACAAGCAGCACCCGTCCCTTTGCAAACTGCTCTACCTGTACAATAGAGGGCAGGTTAATCAGGTTGAAGATTTCGTCCGCGGTGTCCTTTTCGGGGTTGACCAGCATGGAAATGCCGAGGTCGTCCTTCATCTCTGCAATCTGGTCGCTGTAATCGGGGTTGCGGACACGGGCAATCGTGCTCTCCGCGCCCGTCTTTCTTGCAACCATACAGGCAAAAATATTGAGCTCGTCGCTGTCGGTCAGGGAAATGACGAGGTCGGCGTCCTGGACGCCCGCCTCGCGCTGGATTTCCATATTCGCGCCGTTTCCGACGACGCCCGACACGTCAAACCGTTCAATCAGCTCCTCAATGATCTCCTTGCTCTGGTCAATGACGGTCACGTCGTGGCTTTCGCTTAAAAGCTCCCCCAGCACGGTGGTGCCGATGGTGCCCATTCCTATGATCACGATTTTCATAGTTGCCTCCAAGCAAAATGCAAGCAGGCGGACAGGAGGAATCCTTCCTGTCCGCCATCATTTTGTAATCAGGTGTTTTTCATAATGACGGAGCCAATGCACTCACTGACGTCCTCGCACGCGTCGGCGCACGCCTCAAGACTCTCATAGATTCTGCGCCAGGAGCTGGTCAGCAGCATATCCTTGGAATTCTTGGTCAGGGTGCGGATGGTGGAAAGGTACAGCTGGTCGCACTCCTCCTCCACGTCGTTGAGCGCAATGATGAGGTCGTGAATTTTCTTGGATTTCTTGAAGTTCTCAAACTCGCCCATCATCTCGGTAAGCAGCTCGCAGGAGCGGACGATATTCTTTGCAAACTCGATGGCAGGCGCGTCAATTTCCTGAATGTCGTAGATATAAAACTTCTGCAGGACCTCCTCAATCAGGTCCACCACGTCATCCAGCTCGTGGCTGAGCATATCCAGGTCCTCGCGGTCCACGGGGGTGACGAACGCCTTTGCAAGTGCCTCGTTCATCTCGTGCTTGATGATATCGGCGCCATGCTCAATTTCGTGCATCCTCTCAAGCATTTCTTCCATTTTTGCGGCGTCAAAGCTCTCAAGGCACTCGACGAGGTAGGAAGCCGCCTTGCCTGCAAGCTCAGTGCTCTTAATAAAGTTCTCAAAATAAAACTTATCGTTCTTTGCCATTGTTTTGGTCTCCTGTACTTGTAAATCTTAATCAAAAATCAAGGTGTGAATGTTACCGGTTAAAAAATCCACATAAAGAGCTTGGTCATCAAGAAGCCCACAAGCCCACAGCCGGGGAAGGTCAGCACCCAGGTCATCACCATTTCCTTGACCACGCCGAAGTTGATAGCCGAAACGCGCTTGACGGCGCCGACACCCATGATGGAGGTGGTCTTTGCGTGCGTGGTGGAAACGGGCAAGCTGAGCAGGGAGCAGATGAGCAGCGAGGTAGACGCTGCGACGTCCGCCGAGAAGCCCTGATACTTTTCCAGCTTCACCATATCCATACCGACGGATTTGATAATCTTCTTGCCGCCCATTGCCGTGCCTGCCGCCATGACGACGGAGCAGAGGATCATAATCCAGTAGGCGGGCTTGATATCGGCAGGAATGGACTCACCCTTTGACATATACAGGCAGAGGATGATGATACCCATGAACTTCTGTCCGTCCTGTGCGCCGTGCATGAAGGCGGAGTACGCCGCGCCCGCAATCTGCGCGCCGCGGAAAAACGGCTCCGTCTTGGGGCGGTTTGCCTTGCGGAACAGAACGGTCACCAGCTTGCAGGTCAGCCAGCCGAGACCGAAGCCAAGCACGACGGAAATGACGATGCCGTACACGACCTTGATCCACTCGCCGCCGTTGACACCTGCAAGACTGCCGTGCAGGGCGATGGCTGAGCCCGTCAGGCCTGCAATCAGCGCGTGGCTTTCACTAGTGGGAATCCCGAACACCCAAGCCAGGGTAGCCCAGGTCACAATGTCAAACAGCGCCGCACTCAGGGCGATGATTGCCTCGTCCGCATTGTTACCGAAGTCCACCATTTTGGTAATGGTTTCGGCAACCTTTGCATTCAGAAGCGTCATGACGAATACGCCGAGGAAATTAAAGAGCGCCGCCATGAGAATAGCCGCCCTTGGGGGCATACACCGCGTTACCACGCAGGTGGCAATCGCGTTGGGTGCGTCCGTCCAGCCGTTGACCAGAATGACGCCGAGGGTCAGCACCACCGCAATGAAGAGCAGCGGATTGGCCGTCATCTGGCTCCAGAATTCAACGATTGACATGTATTTGCTTGTCTCCTTTTTGATATGTCAGAATCTCCCGAGGGAGACTGATTTTACACGTTCAGGTAGTATTATAGCAAAAAACTTTCACAATTGCAATAAAATTGCAAACAGATACGAAGAAAGAGAGAACAAATCGGCTTAAAACCCGAAATGCTCTCTCTGTTTTATTGCTTTTTCGTTCTTCGGTTGTGCACGTTCCGCTCAATCAGGGCAAACATATCCCGACAGACGTCAAGATAGTCCCCGTGACCGTTCAAAAGGAAATGGCGGGCGGTATCCTCCATGGCGGCGCGGAACTCCTCCGCCTGCCTTTTTGGAACGAAGCAAATAATATTGAGGTAGTCCCACCCCTCCTTTGAAAAGATGCGGTGTACCTTTGCCCTCACGCCCCTGTTTGCCAGATACTGCACTGCACAAAAATCCTCTACGTCCACAAAGAGGTACAGGTCGCGAAACGGGCGCCTGCAAATCAGCTGCAGATAGTTGTCCCCTTTTTCGGGGAGGTTTTTCCTTGTTTTCACGGCTCCTCCTCGCTACAACCGGCGGAGCAGCGGTCGCAAAGCTGAGAGGGCGCACATTGGGGCTGCGTGATTTCTCCGAGGATGCAGTCGCACGCTCGCCCGTAGGTACAGTCAATACACTGCGCAACGCAGGTCGGGTTTTCCCCGCCGCTTCCGTCACCATCGCCACAGTAGGCAAGGCCGCAGCCCTGCTCCTGCATGCAGGTGCGGCAGGTTGAAATAGAAGGACAACCGCAGAAGTAAAGGCAAAAGACGTCCTCAAGCGTCAGACTGCAGGCGGACACACACAGCACCAGCGCAATAATCAGAATGGCGAGCAGCACCCTTTTGGAAAAGAGCGCCGCAAGAAATCGGTCCAGCTTCACCGTCTCACATCCTCTCTAAAATTTCTTGCTTTTTTTCCTCGTACTCCTCCTCGGTGATGGCACCGATTTGTCTGAGCTCAAACAAATGACGGAGGAGCGCCGCATCGTCTCCCTGACAGGCGGCAATGGGGGTCACGGGCAGGGCGTCTGCCGCCGCTTGCCACGAGGCAAGCCGCTTTTCAAGGCGCGCGGGCATCCGTCCAAGACGGAGGAGCAGCACGAGAAGCCCGAACACAAAGAGCAAAACGGAAAGCACCTGTGCGGGGGAAAGCGGAAAGCCCGCACTACCGCGGTCGTCGCCGCGGAAAAATTCAAGTATGAAGCGGAAGATGCCGTAGGACATACTCCATACGGCGGTATGAAAGCGCCGCGTACGGCGCGCAAGCAACAGGAGCAGAGCGAACAGGGCAACCTCAAACGCCGCCTCAAACAGCTGCGTCGGAAGGACGGGCAAGCTCCCCGTTCCGCTTGCGTTCGGGTAGGTGCTTGCCGCAGGGCTGCCGACGGGGAATACAACGCCCAGGGGGGAGTCCGTCACCCTGCCGTAGCAGCAGCCGCCGAAGAAGCAGCCAAGTCTGCCAAGGGCGTGAGCAAGGGCAAGCCCGGGCATGGCAAGGTCAAGCAGGTCCAGCGCGTAGCCGCGCCGCTTGGGAACGAGAAAATGCGTCAGGAGAAGCAGGGCGGGAAAGGCGCCTGCCACACCGCCGAGCCAAGTAATGCCGCCAAAGACAAGCCGCCCCTCCTCAATGGAGTGGAACAGACCGTCAAACAAAAAAGCAAACACACCAAGCGCCACAAAGGACAGGCAAAGCACGAACAGAATGCGGTGATAGGTGACGCGGTCGTCACGCCAGGTGTCACGCAGGGCGCGGTGGGAAAGCAAAAAGAAGGAGGCAAGCCCCAGGGCAAGCATCAGGGCGTACATGGGAATATGTAGCCCGAGGAAATGAATCGCGGGACACACGGCGGCTGTTCCTTCCTTTCTCTTGTAATACGCCTTATTTTATCATATTCCGAAACGGATTGCAAGATGTGTTTTCCCACGGGGACGTGCCTGAAGCCGCGGGGTAAAAAAGCATTCCCCGACGCCTCTCGTCGGGGAATGCGGTCGTATGAAATCAGAAGGCAAGCTTGCTCTCCAGCCAGGCACGGACCTCACCGATGGGCATACGGATTTGCTCCATGGTATCTCTGTCACGGACCGTGACGCAGCCGTC
>JAFQJX010000212.1 GCA_017397205.1 Clostridia bacterium
GGGCAACGTCAAAGAAGGTGGCATGGGCAATTCCCATGGCATCCAGCTTGTCGGTAATCACCTTAGTGAAGCCACTCTGATACAGGAAGGTATCGGTGACGATAAACGCCCGTTTTTTGCCCATGACTGCACCAAGCTCATCCAGGGCAACGGGGAGGCAGCCCCGCTTCAGATATACCTTTTCAGGCGCACGGAACCAAAGCATATTCTCTCTCCTTTCTGCCACGGTCTTGATATTGAGCAGGTGCTTGACACCTACGTTTTCGGAAACGCTGTTTCCGCCCCAGGAGCCACAGCCCAGCGTCAGGGAGGGCGTCAGACGGAAGTTATACAGGTCCCCGATACCACCGTGGGAGGAGGGGGTATTGACGAGAATACGGCAGGTCTTCATGCGCGCACCAAAGGTGGCGATTTTCTCCTGCTCAGTCACGGCATCAAGATAGATGCTGGAGGTGTGACCGTAGCCGCCGTCGGCGACCAGGCGCTCCGCCTTGTCAAGGGCGTCGGAGAAATCCGCGGCGCGGTACATGGCAAGCACGGGAGAGAGCTTTTCGTGTGCAAACTCCTCGTGGAGGTCCACGCTCTCCACCTCGCCGATCAGCACCTTGGTGCTCTCGGGCACCTCCACCCCCGAAAGGGCGGCGATTTTAGCGGCCGACTGTCCGACAATCTTTGCGTTCAGGGCGCCGTTGATCAGAATGGTATGGCGAACCTTGTCAAGCTCCTCGCCCTCAAGGAAATAGCAGCCGCGTGCGGCGAACTCACGGCGCACCTCGTCGTAGATGCTGTCCAGAACAATCACGGATTGCTCCGACGCGCAAATCATGCCGTTATCAAAGGTTTTGGAATGGATAATGGAGGAAACCGCCAGCAGAATATCGGCAGTCTCGTCAATGATGGCAGGGGTATTGCCTGCGCCGACGCCGACGGCGGGCTTGCCGCTGGAATAAGCCGCGCGGACCATACCGGGGCCGCCCGTTGCCAGAATGAGGTCCGCCTCCTTCATAACCGTGTTGGTCATCTCAAGACTCGGCGTATCAATCCAGTCAATAATGCCCTCGGGCGCTCCTGCCGCAACCGCCGCCTCCAGCACGATGCGCGCCGCCTCTGCGGTGCACGCCTTTGCACGGGGATGGGGGCTAATGATCATGCCGTTGCGCGTTTTGAGCGCAAGCAGGCACTTGAAAATAGCCGTGGAGGTGGGGTTGGTGGTGGGAATGACCGCC
This sequence comes from Clostridia bacterium, assembly GCA_017397205.1. Lineage (GTDB taxonomy): Bacteria > Bacillota > Clostridia > Oscillospirales > CAG-272 > UBA1740. Next base: position 1,227 of record JAFQJX010000212.1, read on the forward strand.
GCAATCACCCCGACGGGCTCGGCAATCCTCTGAATGCCGTAGGCACGGTCCTCCTCAATGACACCGCAGGTTTTGGTGTCACGGTAGGCGTTATAAATATACTCGGACGCATAGTGATTTTTAATCACCTTGTCCTCCACGACACCCATGCCGGTCTCCTCGACGGCGGCACGCGCAAGCGGAATTCTCATTTTGCTGGCGGCAAGGGCGGCGGCGCGGAAAATTTCGTCCACCTGCTCCTGCGTGTAGGTGGCATACCTTCTCTGCGCCTCGCGCAGGCGGTCAAGCGCCTCCTCCAGCTTTTCTACGTTGTCAATGGGGGTACGGGTCATGGTATTCTCCTTTGCAAAAACGAATAGGGCTTCACCCCGTAAAGCGGACGGCAGGGGGCATTTTTCTCAGCCATCTCGCCTTATTAGGTGCATTATACTATAATTTATAGCGTAATGCAATCTTTCGTTCCTACAAAAGAATGGTGTTTTAGTGGCTAAAAATCGCATATTTGCATAAAAATGCAGGATTTGGAGGTCGGTTTTGCAAGTTTCGGTGTAAAAAGTTGCAAAACGGACAAGTCGCAAACAGCACAGAAGGAGCCGTTCGGCTCCTTCTGATCCCTACCTCAGGCAGGACAGCTCCTCAAGGAAGGCGGGAAGCTCCTCCCGACCGATGCCGAGCACCTCGGAAATCTCCCCAAACAGAATGCGCTCCGCCTTTTTGAGAATCGCCTCGTCTGCCATGAGATTCTTCTTTCCACGCTCTGCAAGCATCTGCGCGCGGTGATACAGGGTCTGCACCAGACGGAACATCTGCGCAGGGTCGCAGGAGAGCAGCACCTCCTGGAAATACTTTCCGCGCAGGTGCGCGTTATCAATCCATTCCAGGCGCTCTCCCCCTGCCGAAGAAAGCGCTTCTCTCAGGGCATCGGTGAAGCTGTTGCCTTCGGAAAGCTTGCTGTAGCCGAAGGAAAAATCCA
>JAFQJX010000213.1 GCA_017397205.1 Clostridia bacterium
GTGCGAGGGCAAGTGTGTCCGCGGCATTAAGGGCGAGAGCGTTGCAATCGGGCGCCTGGAGCGCTTCGTGGCGGACTGGCACAACAAAAACGCGGGCGCACCCACGGAAAAGCCCGCCCCCAACGGGCATAAGGTTGCCGTCGTCGGCTCGGGACCCGCAGGACTTGCCTGCGCCTCCGACCTTGCCAAGAAGGGCTATGCCGTTACCGTGTTTGAGGCACTTCACACGCCCGGCGGCGTGCTGGTATACGGCATTCCCGAATTCCGTCTGCCCAAGTCCATTGTCAGACAGGAAATTGAGGGACTTCGCGCGCTTGGCGTACAGATTGAAACCAATACCGTCATCGGCCGCACCCTGACAATTGACGAGCTGGAGGAGGAGGGCTACGAGGCAATCTTCATCGGCACGGGCGCAGGGCTTCCCAAGTTCATGGGGATTCCCGGCGAGCAGTATAAGGGTGTGCTTTCCGCCAACGAGTTCCTGACCCGTATCAACCTGATGGGCGCCTACCGCGAGGGAAGCGACACCCCCATTTTCAAGGCAAAACGGGTTGCCGTTGTCGGCGGTGGCAACGTGGCAATGGATGCCGCGAGATGCGCGCGCCGCCTGGGGGCTGAGGTCTATATTGTTTACCGCCGCAGCATGCAGGAGCTTCCCGCACGCCGTGAGGAGGTAGAGCACGCCGAGGAGGAGGGTGTCATTTTCCGCACCCTGACTAATCCCGTGGAAATTCACGGATACGTGAATGCGGAGGATCGCCGCGACCCCAAGAACGGGTTTGTCAGCGGCATGACGTGCGTGGAAATGGAGCTTGGCGAAGCGGGTCCCGACGGTCGCCGCCGTCCCCGTGTCAAGGAGGGAAGCGAGTTTACCCTGGACGTGGACTGCGTGATTATGGCGCTCGGTACCTCTCCCAATCCTCTGATTAAGGCAACCACCGAGGGGCTGGATACTCAGACCTGGGGCGGCATCATTGCAGAGGAGCATACGGGAAAAACCTCCCGCAGCCGCGTGTATGCGGGCGGCGACGCCGTAACGGGTGCCGCAACCGTCATTCTGGCAATGGGGGCAGGCAAGAACGCCGCCGCCGCCATTGACGCGGAGATTATGAAAAAATAATCCGTAACCAAACGGGCATCCTACCGGAACGGGCAGGGTGCCCGTTACCATTTTATGGGGGAATTTCCTTGACAGGACGGCTCCTCTTTGATATAATAAAGAAAATATGTGCTTAGCACATATGGGGAGGAATACGATGACGAACAAGGTCAAAAAGAACGAAAGACGCTATACCCCCGCCTGGACGATGCGGGATATGATAAAGGTTTACGAGAGCCACGGGGACAAGGTGGCATTCCGCTATTACGCCACGCCGAAGGAGCTGGCGGAAATGTCCTATACGACCTTTGTTCAGCAGGTGAGGGCAACTGCTGCCGGCTTTGAAAAGCTCGGGCTTGTCGGCAAGAGAATTGCCATTATCGGCGAGACCTCTCCCAACTGGATTGCGACCTATCTTGCCGCCGTCGCATCGGGCAGCGTGGCTGTGCCGCTTGACAAGGAGCTGATTATCTCCGACCTTGAGGGGCTGCTTGCCTCCGCAGAGGTGGACGTGCTGGTCTTTTCCAAGTCCTACGGCGAGAAGTTCGCCCCCGCGCACGAAAGCCATCCTACCCTGAAATATTTTATTCCCATGGATGCAGAGGGGCTTTCCTATGCGGACAGCGAGAAGGTCATTCCTCTTGCCTCCGTGATCGAAGCAGGCAAGCAGCTGCCCGATTATGACTATCCCGTCTGCGAGGATACAAGTCGCATGGCAGAGATGCTGTTCACCTCGGGAACGACCGGCTCCTCCAAGTGCGTGATGCTCTCTGAAAAGAACGTGATTGCCGCGGTCAACTCCGCCTGTGCAACCGTGAATTTCACCCCCGAGGACAGCATCGTTTCCGTGCTTCCCATTCACCACACCTATGAGCTTTGCTGCCTTCTGGCAGGGCTGGATTACGGGATCACCATCGGCATCAACGACTCTCTCAAGCGCGTGCTTCACAATTTCAAGCTCTTTGCGCCGACGGGATTGGTGCTGGTGCCCCTGTTCGTGAATACCATTTACAAGAAAATCTTTGACGAGGCAAGAAAGAGCGGCAGGGAAAAGAAGCTCCGCTTCGGGCTGAAGCTTTCCCGCTTCCTGCGCCATTTCGGAATCGATATCCGCCGCAAGCTCTTTGCGGACGTGCTGAACTCCTTTGGAGGAAATCTCAGCAAGATTATCTGTGGCGGCGCGCCCATGAATCCCAAGATGAGCGACGTCTTCTTTGAATTCGGCATTCAGATTTGCGAGGGCTACGGCATTACCGAATGCTCTCCGCTCATTTCCGTGACTCCCTATTACGCACCCAAGCCCGGCTCCGTTGGCCCTGCTGTACCCAACTGCGAGGTCAGAATTGAGGCAAACGGCGAGATTCTGCCCGTCGGTGAAACGGGTGAAATCGTTGTCAAGGGTGACAACGTGATGCTGGGCTATTACAACAACCCCGAGGCAAATGCACAGGTGTTCACCGAGGACGGCTGGTTCCGCACGGGTGATATGGGGCATCTTGACAAGGACGGATATATCTATATCACGGGTCGCTACAAGTCTGTCATCGTCCTGGAAAACGGCAACAACGTATTCCCCGAGGAAATTGAGGAGCACCTTGAGAACATTGAGGGCGTTCTTGAAACCGTTGTCGTCGGCAGAAAGGCAGAGGATGGCGAGACCGTCGTGCTGACCGCTATTATCGTGCCCGATATGGACAGATATCCCGAGGGGGCAAGCGACGAGGCAATTCTTGCAGACCTGCAGGCAAAGGTGAATGAAATGAACAAGCGCCTGGCGTCCTTCAAGCACGTGCGCGCGGTAGAAATCCGCCACGAGGAGTTTGAAAAGACCACCTCTCGCAAGATTCGCCGTCACCTGGTAAAATAAAGAATGAAAAGGAAATACGGGGAGCCACGCTCCCCGTATTTTGAAAAGATATGAAAGAAAAGATATTGCTCTTTGACCTGGACGGCA
>JAFQJX010000024.1 GCA_017397205.1 Clostridia bacterium
GCCGCTTCCCAAGGACTTTGACTTTAATCAGTTCTCGGAGTCCAACACCTCCGAGGCGGATTACGTCTGGCTGCCCATCTGCTTCCGCGAGGACGGAACGCCCTATCTGGAATGGCGCAACACCTGGACGGTTGAGGAGTTTATGAAGTAACGTAAAAAAGTAAAGAACAGAGCCGCGGCTCTGTTCTTTTTTTGCTTCGGGGACGGTACGTGCCCCCCGTTTTGACGTCTGTTTGCGGCTCCTCTCCGTCAGAAGGACACCAGCTCGGTGTAGGCGCGAATGAGAAAGGCGTCCGTCATTCCTGCGATATAATCCGTTACGGCGGTGAGATACAGCGTCCTGTCAGAGAGGTCGCCGTACAGCTTTTCATTGTCATAGCCCTCAAGCGGAGCGGCGAGATAGGGGCGGACAAAATTGGCAAAGCCGCCGACGAGGGTGGGGAAATGCACCACCGCATCCGCCAGGGGATACGGCTTGCCCGTATACAGCTCTGCAAGCGCCACGAACACCTCCTCTATGACCAAGCGCGCATAGCGGCGGAAGGGCACAAAGCGAGGGTGCGTATAGATGTATTCGTAATTGAGCGCCTTGACCTCGTCCATCAGGGTACACGCCTCGTGGGAAAGGGCAATGCCCCTTTCGGGGGTGGAGGTGGCGCACACGTCGCAAATGAGGGTGTGCATAATGCCCGTGGTGTTGAGGGGGTCCATGCCGTAGCGCTTTTGCAAATCGGACAGAGCCGCGCGCCCCGCATCTCCAAGAAAGCCGAGAGCGGCAGCATCCTCAATATCTCTGCCAAGATAGGCAATTTTATCCGCCAGCTTCACGACGCACCCCTCCCAGGTTGCGCTCTGATGCTCCCCGGGACGGGTAAAGGAGGCGAGGTCAAGCAGCTCCTCGCGCGGGCGCAGGGCGTTTTCGTCCACCTCTCCGCAATGGCAGAGAATGCCGTCACGGACGGCGTAGGTCAGCCCCAGGTTGCGCCACACCCCCTTGGGGTCCTGCAGCAGCTCAATGCCGTCTGCAAAGCGCAGTCCGTTCTGCTCGTGCCAGAAGCGGCGGCCGAGGTGCTCCTCGGCAAGAGAGGAAAGCACCTTTTCTCCCTCGTGCCCGAAGGGGGCGTGTCCGATATCGTGCCCCATGGAAATGGCACGGGTTAAACTGGTGTTCAGCCCGAGATGCTCCGCAACCGTGTTGCTCACGCTTTCCACGTGCAGGACGTGCTCCATGCGCGTGCAGATATGGTCGCTTTCCACGTGAGGAAAGACCTGCGTCTTATGCTTGAGGCGGCGGAACGCCGTGCAATGCAGAATGCGCGTGTAGTCGCGGTAAAACTCGTCCCGCATTGTTTCGCGCTGATACAGCGCATGGCGGCGCGCGGTCAGCTGCTCCCAATCCTTGTGGTCAGGGGTAGCAGCCAGGTGAGAAAAGAGCCCCTTCATATTGCCTCCCGTTTCTTTTTTCTATCTTCAGTATATCACAGATATGCAAGAATGAAAAGAGGGAGTTTTGCGCGGCGGTTTGCCTTGTGCCGGATACCCTCCCCAATCCAAGAGGTCGCGTTTTTCGGTCTTTTGGGAGGGGGTTTTGACTCAAAAAACGCCAAAAATGCAAAAAACGGGTGTCCAAAATACGCAAAGTCTCCGTTTTTGGTATTGCATAAGTCGCGCGCGCGTGCTATACTTTATTACAAGAAAAAATGCAGAGGGAGGACCCTATGCCAACGATTACATATCTGGTAGACGGAGCCGTATACAGCGAAATGACCCTGGAGCCGGGTGCGACCGTGGAGCCGCCCGCCGCGCCCGAGCAGGAGGGACGCACCTTTTGTGGGTGGCGCGGGCTGCCTGCGGTGATGCCTGACGCGCCCGTGACGGTGGAGGCAGAGCTTTGCTCAGCCACCTACACCCTGACACAAATTGTGGACGGAGAGGTATGGCAGACCCTGTCCCTTGCTCCGGGCACCTCTCTGACCGAGCTGCCTCTGCCGCAGCGGGAGGGCTACGCCTTTTGCGGCTGGACGAAAAAGCACAAGACCATGCCCCGTAAATGCCTGACCCTGCACGGCAGCTTCCGCCCCAACCGCTATCGGCTGGTGCTGGAGATAGAGGGAATTACCTTTGAGAGAACGGTGGAGTTCGGCGCGCCCCTTGACTTTGTTCTGACGCCCGAGCGCGACAACCACACCTTCTCGGGCTGGCAGGGGCTTCCTGCGACCATGCCCGCGCGGGACCTGCACCTGACGGGCACCTTTTCGCTGGATACCTACACCCTCACCTATCTGCTCGACGGAGAGGAGCTGCAGAGGGAGGTGCTCCCCGTTGGCGCACCCATTACGCCCCCTGCCATGTCCCCGCGCGAGGGCTACACCTTTTCGGGCTGGCGAGGGCTACCCAGGACGATGCCCGCCTGCGACGTGACCATCGCGGGAAAGTATCACCGCAGAAAGAGCAAAATCACCTTTCTCGTGGACGGGAAAAAATACGCCTGGGTCCACCTGCCCGAGGGGGACCCCGTGGTGCCTCCCGACCCGCCCAAGAAATCGGGCTATACCTTCCTTGGCTGGAAGGATTTGCCCGCCGTCACGCCCGTCAGCGACCTGACGGTGGAGGCGGAGTTTGCCCCCAAGGACGCTTGATAAGGAGAAGCTATGGCACAGCAGCAGTATCAGCTGACCTACGTCATTGACGGGGTCGTTTATCGCACCGAGGCCGTGGATAAGGGCGCCCGCCTGACAAATCTGCCCAAGCCCGAAAAGGAGCACCACCAGTTTGACGGCTGGGGGGAGGTTCCTGCGCGCATGCCTGCGCGTGACCTGACCCTGGAGGGGCATTTCTCCCCCCGCATCGTCAAGGTGCTGTTTGCCGCAGGCATTGAGCAGTACGGCATGCACGAGGGGGCGGCAGGCACCCCCGTCACCCCTCCCCGTGACCCCGAAAAAGAGGGGCATCGCTTTGTCGGCTGGGAGGGCTTTGAGGGCGTTTTGCCAGACGAAAGCTGCACCTTTGAGGCGCGCTTTGCTCCAAACGAATACCGTGTGACCTACGAGGTGGACGGAAGCTTCCGCTTTGTTTTCCGCGCTCCCTACGGCACCCCCTTTCCCACCCTTGACGAGCCAAGAAAGAAAAACCATATTTTCAGCGGCTGGGGAACGCTCCCCGAAACGGTACCCGCAGAGGATACCGTCGTCCGTGGCAGCTTCCGTGAGCAGCTGTATTGCCTGACCCGCAAGGTGGACGGCGAGGTGTTCTCGCAGGAGCTGTTGCCCGTGGGCGCACCCATTGATAAAAAGGCGAAGCCCCACAGGGAGGGCTATTATTTCAGCGGCTGGCGCAAGCTGCCCGACACGATGCCCGCACGGGACGTGACGGTTGCCGCCTCCATGTATCCTGCGCGCTATCGCGTGGATTTTACGGTGAACGGAGAAAAGTACAAAACCCTGTACTTCCCCTACGGGGAGCCGATTGTGCCCCCCTCTCCTCCCGAGGAGAAGGGAACGCTGTTCGGCGGCTGGGAGGAGCATCCTGCCACTATGCCTGCGCGCGACCTCGTTATCAACGGCGTGCTCAACGCCAAGCTGTACAGTCTTTCCTTTGTGGCAGACGGCGAGGTGCTTGAGCGTGTGGACCTGCCTGAGGGCGCCGCCGTTGTCAAGGACGTGGAGCCGCCGCAAAAGGAGGGCTTCGTATTCTGCGGCTGGGACGCCAATCCCACCGCCATGCCCGCCCACGACCTGACCCTGCACGCGGTTTACGCGACCGTTCGCGCTCATTACCGCTTCCTCATTGACGGCGAGCTGTATACCGAGGTGGACCCCGAGGGGGACGACCGCCTTGTCATGCCCGTTCCGCCCCCGAGGGACGGAAAGCCCTTTTCGGGCTGGAATTCCATGACGGTGGACCCCCACACGGGCGCGACCACCTTTATGGGCTCCTACGAGCAAACGCTGACCCATACTCTGACCTTTCTCTTGCGCGGCGAGGTCTACGAGAAGCGCCAGCTGGCGGCAGGGGAGGAGATTATCCCCCCCACGCCCGAGGGCGAGGACTTTGACTTTATTGAGTGGCGCGGCTGCCCTGCCCATATGCCCGCACGGGACGTGACGGTGGAGGCAAGCATCCGTGCCCTGCGCTACCGCCTGAGCTTCGCCATTGACGGCGAGGTGACCTATACCATGACCATGAACGAGGGGGACGATATATCCTGTCCCGCCGTTGCGGCGAGGGAGGGCTGCACCTTCAGCGGGTGGCAGGACGTTCCCAAGACCATGCCGTCGCGCGACCTGACCGTGCACGGCAGATATATCCGCAACCTGCATACGCTGACCTACGTCATTGACGGAGAAATCCTCTTTACGGGCAGGGTTGCCTGCGGAGAGGCGCTGACCCCTCCTCAGCCCGAGGAGAGGGAGGGTGTTCGCTTTATCGGATGGTTCCCCGAGATTTCCGTAATGCCCGATGCGGACACGGTGATTGAGGGCGCATATTCCGACACCTGGTGCCTCGTTGAGGCATACGTGGACGGCGTTCTGCATTCCCGCTTCCGCGCCGCGGTGGGAGAGCCCATTCCCCTGCCGGAGATTGAGGTGCGCGAGGGAGAGCGGTTTGAGTGGCAGAGCGTGCCCTCCCGCGCACCGCACGGAAGCTTGGAGATTCACGGCGGCAGGGTGCAGAACACCTATACCGTGACCTATATGATGGGGGAAATCCCCTTAGGAACAGAGGAATACCGCTGGGGCGAGCGGATTCACAGCCGTATTGAGGCGCCCGAATGCGGTCAGGGAGCATTCCTTGGCTGGCAGGGCATTGAGGAAACCATGCCCGCCCACGACCTTGTGGTACAGGCGTGGTATGAAAGCCGTCACTTCAAGGTGACCTTCCTCTTGGAAAACGAGCTGCTCTGGGAGGGGGCGGTGCCCGTCGGTGCGCGCATCCCCTTGCCCGAGGTGCCCGAGCGGGAGGGCTTTGAATTTGAGGGCTGGCAGAACTTTACGGAGTATATGCCCCCCTACAGCTTTACCGCGCACGGCAGCTACACGCGCAAAAAATACACCGTCACCTTCCTGTACGGCGCCGAGGTGCTGGAGGAAAAGGAATATGCCTACGGCACGCGCATTCTGCCGCCGCAGCCCCCCGTGACGGAGGGCGGTGCCTTTGTGGGATGGCAGGGGCTGCCCAAAACCATGCCTGCCCGTGATATCACGGTCAGCGCGCATTACGAGGGTGCTACCTACCGCCTGTCGTACGTGGTGGAGGGGGAGCTTCTCGGGCAGACCGAGGTGGAGCTGGGCAGCAAAATCACTCCCATGGAGGCACCCGTGCGCGAGGGCTACGTGTTCTCGGGCTGGAAGGACCTGCCGACCTATATGCCCGACCACGAGGTTATCGTGCTGGGTGAATACCGCCACCGCGTGTATACCGTCACCTATCAGGTGGAGGATATTATCTGGCGCATTGACGAATACAGCGAGGGGGACACCGTGGTGCCTCCTGAGGCGCCCCCCGTGCCGCACGGCACCTTCCGCGCGTGGCGCAACTTTACCGACACCATGCCCGACTACGATTTCGTTTGCGTGGCAGAATACAGTGAAATTTTCGGTCACTACACCTTCGTTCTGGAGGGCGAGACCCTGGCAGAGGGCAAATGCCGTATGGGTGAGCCCATTGAGCCGCCGCTTGCGCCTCACCGCCCCGGCTATTGCTTTACGGGGTGGGAAGGGTTTGCCGGCGTGATGCCAAAGGGCGACGCGACCTTTGAGGGGCATTACGTGGAGGATACCTTCAAGGTCAGATATCTCCTTGACGGAGCGCTTTACCACGAGGACGGCTATCGCGAGGGGGATAAAATCGCCCGTGCAGACGCCCCCGTGCGCGAGGGCTTTGCCTTCTCGGGCTGGAAGGGGCTGCCCAAGACGATGCCCGCCGACGACGTCACCGTAACGGGTAGCATGACGCCCCTTTTGTGGCGTATCACCTGGATGCTTGACGGCGACGTTCTGGAGGAAAAGACGGTTCCCTGTGGCTCCGCCTTGACACCTCCCGCCGTTCCCGAGATGCACGGCCGCGTCTTTGACGGCTGGGAGGAGTATCCCGAGGTGATGCCCGCAGAGAACCTCACGGTGGAGGGCTTTACGCTGGAGGCAGAGCCGCGCTTTACGGTGGTCAGCGGACCGCTCGGCCCGCGCGGCGGCACCACCGTCCACAAGTCGCACCCCAAGGTGCCCCCTGCCATTGCCTTTGTCGGGGAGGGGCGTGTGCGCCTGCTCATTGACAACATCTGCTATACCGTGCGCGGCTCAGGCAACTGCGTGACGGGTGCCACCGTTACGGACGCCGAGGCGCTTGGCAAGGCGCTCAGGGCGGCATACCGCAAATACGGGCTCCCCAAGCGCCGCCTTCTGGTGCTTCTTTGCGACGGACGGGAAACGGACGTGATGCTGGACACCA